>DASXQC010000134.1:0-30967 GCA_036493235.1 Reyranella sp. | reverse complement strand
ACGGCAGCAAGGTCCAGTTCGTGCCGCTCACCGCCACCAAGCGCTTCGACGCCCTGCGCGATGGCAGCATCGACGTGCTGATGCGCAACACCACGGCCTCGCTGGAGCGCAGCGCGGGCACCAACGTGCGCGACGTCACGGTGATCTATGTCGATGCCCAGGCGGTGGTCGTGGCCAAAACGCTCAGCATCAAGGAATTGGCGGAGCTCGACGGCGAGGCGGTCTGCACCCTGCGCGGCACGCCCTATCTCCCACGGCTGCAGGAATGGTTCGCCGAGCGCAAGCGCGCGGTCGTGCCGATGATGTTCGACACCCAGCAGGAGATGTACCAGGCCTTCTATGACGGCAAGTGCGCCGGCATCACGCAGGACATCTCGGCTCTCACCTCGACCGTGATCGCAAGCGGCCGCGCCAACGACTACGCGATGCTGCCCGACATCGTCGCCCGGGATCCGCTGGCGCCCAATATGCGTGCCCGCGAGCCGGAATGGCTGGACGTGGTGCGCTGGACGCACTTCGCGCTGCTGCTGGGCGTCGCGCCGGTCAACGGCAAGCTGCTGGGCCTCGATGAGGACTGGGCCTATAGAGCGATCAAGCAGGTCGGCAACTACAGCGAGATCTACGAGCGCAATGTCGGCAAGGGATCGGCGCTGAAATTCGCGCGCGGCGTCAACGCGCTGTGGTCGCGCGGCGGCGTGATGTTTCCGCTGCCGATGCAATAGGGGACAGCAAGACATGCGTCTGCTCTGGTCGATTGTCATGGTGCTCGCGGTCACGGCCTGCACGTCGGTGCCGCTCGCCCCGCGCGACGCCGATACGGCCGCCAAGCGCTTCGACTCGCCGGCGCCCGGCCGGGCCGCCCTCTACATCGTGCGCGAGGGCTACATGATCTCCGACGAGGTCGCAGTGCTGGTCGACCAGCGGGCGGCCGGCACCCTCGCCTACGACACCTATCTGCGCCTCGAGCTGGCGCCTGGGCGGCACGACGTGCGGGCCGAGAGCATCGAGAACCGCCAGCCGCTTGCCGTCACCACGGTCCAGCTTGCGGCCGGCGAGATCCGCTTCGTCACCATCGCCAACGCCGTGTTCGATTCGCCGCTCGCCCGCGCCATGACCGAGATGAGCGCGCGCGAGATGCCGGCCAGTGCGGGCCGCGCCGCCGTGCTCAGCCGGCGGCTGGCCGCCGGACGATAGAGCGACTTCCCGAGCGGAAATCGCTCCAGTCATCGGTGCATGGGCACCATCGGGATGTGAGACCGGCGGAACGGTGCATCGCTGAACAGCACCAGGAAAAGCTGCGAGAACATCTGCCCGACCCGAGGATCCTCCGGTGACGAGGCCGCGGTCGTGGCGGTCGTCTGCGACAGCACCTGATCGTTGCGGCAGTAGATTCCGAACACCGACAGTCGCCCCGCGGGCTCGGACGCTTGCGGCTTGAGGCGGATTTCGCCCGCACAGACGCGCGCTGCCGTCAGGTCGTTGGCCGCATCGAACACCAACACCAGGCGATAGTCGGGACGCGGCAGCTCGGCTGGCACAGCGTAGGTAAAGGTGAGCCGCGGCCGCGGCCGGTTGGCCTGCATCACCGGCAGCAGTCGCTGCTGCATCTCCTGTGGCGCCATCTGCGGGAAGGGATTGCCGGCGACGACCACACGGAAGGTCTTGTTGTTGGTGGCGGCATAGAACTCGCTGAAATCGTACTGCGGTGCATAGTCGGTTCCGCCCACCACCGGCGAGGAGGAGGACGCGCAGGCGGCCAGCAGGAGCAGGCCGGTGATCGGGGGCAACAAGGTGCGCATCGTCACCCGCCGTTGTGGCCCGCCGCAGCGCCGGCTGCAACGAACTGCACGTCAATGTTACGCGCCGTGAGGAACGGTTTACGTCGTCGAACCACGAAAGGTGCGATCGCGCTTGGCGCCACGCAGGTCGGCGTTCTGGCTGCCGGGCAAGTTGGCCTCGCTCTTCGAGCGGTCCTCCTTCAGCTTGGCCTTGGGCTGCGGCGGATCGGCGTGGGCGCCGGGGTTGAGCCGCTCGTACTCGTGATCGACAGGTGGTGGGTTGGGACGAGGCATGGGACACTCCGCTGTGCGTTTGCGAGGTCTTTCCGATCCAACGGACCCGTCGCGGCGTTTGTTGCCGTGAACGCACTCTCGAGGAGCCGCTCATGTCCGGTGCAGCCAGGCCCGATCTCACCAGCCCGCAGCTCTACCGCTTCGAGGACGACGGCAAGACGCCGAACAATCCGCGCCTGCCGCTGATCCTCTACCGCAACGTCCTGCAGGCCCCGGCCGGCGGCGATCGCGCCGCAGTGTGCGAGGACTTGTTCGCCAGGCACGGCTGGGCGAACGGCTGGCGCAACGGCATCTATCCCTTCCTGCACTTCCACACCCGCACCCACGAAGTGCTGGGCATCGCGCAGGGCACCGCCCGCGTGGAGTTCGGCGGCGACAAGGGCCAGACGCTCGACGTCCAGGCGGGCGACGTCGTGGCGCTGCCCGCCGGCACGGGCCATCGCCGCGTCTCGTCGAGCGCCGATCTGCTGGTCATCGGCGCTTATCCCACGAGCGGCAGCTCGTTCGACCAGGCGCGGCCGAACGAGATCGACCTCCAGCAGGCCCGCCAGAACATCGCCAATGTCGGCCGGCCCGCCCAGGATCCGGTGTACGGCAAGGACGGGCCGCTCACCCGGCTATGGGCCGATCGCTGAGGGGATACGAAGGCGGACGGGCGCCATCGTCCGCCTTCGTACGGTTGTGCCGGTCGCTGTAACTCACGCGCAGGTATTGCGTTGTGTGTGCGGCGCTCCCGCAGCGCTGTCGGCGGCCACTCCAATGCCTCTCCCCCACCCCTGGGCATGGCCGCCGACCAGGGGGTGGGCAATTCAGCTTTTAGTTCGAGGAATTCTGCTGGGCGCCACGCGCGCGGGCGAGCTCGCCGCGGGCGCGCCGGACCAGCGGATCCTGCACGTCGATCCTTTCGGCCTCGTTGAGCGCGCCGTCGGCCGCCGCGAAGTCGTGCTTGGTGACCGCCTCGCGCATGCGGGTCAGCGCATCGGCGATGCGCGTTTCGCGCTGGGCGGCCTTTTCCTTGGCGACCTGCAATGCGCCGCGCATCTCGGTGATCTCGGGCGCGTCGGGCTTGATACGGCTCGCTTCCCCCAGCGCCGCTTCGGCCGTCGTAGGGTCGTTGTGTTCGACCGCCAGCTTGGCACGCGCGAGCTGGGCGGCGAGGCTGCCCTCCGGCGTCTTTAGCTTCTCGATGTCGGCGCGCGCCTGGCTGATCTCCGGCATCTGCGGGAAAACGGCGTCGGCTTTCTTCAGCGACGCCTCGGCTTCGGTGAAGTTGCCGGCCGCCGCCTGCTTGCGCGCGTCGGCGATCAGGCCGACCGCCTCGTCGCGCTGCTGGGCGCTGATGACCGCCGGCTCATCGCTCGATGACGCGGTGGCCGACTGGGCGGTTGGCGGCGCGGCCGACGATGTCGAGGCCGTGTTGACGGCTGACGGCCGATGGCCGGCATCGCTCGATGCTGCAGGCGCATTCGCCGTGTGGTGGGTGAGAACGATGAGGCCTGCCGCCAACAGCAGCACGGCGGCGGCGAGCGCGCCGTAGCGCAGCTGTCGTTTGCGGGTCTCATTGATCTCACGAAAAGGCACGCACATCCCTCCGGCGGTCCGCTCTGCCAACGCTTTCGACGGCGGCGGGTTGCGCGCCGCCGCGACAACAGCGCACACCCGTGCACCCCCGACAACTTGTATCGCAAAAGTATCGTTGAGCCGCGGACTGCAAATTACTTTGGGGTAGCGATGCCGCAGACCGGGCACTACCTGTCTGGACTGCTGATGTTCTGCGTGGCCTATGCATTCAGGATAGGTTTGGCGAGTTTCCTGCAGCAGGCTGCCATCAGCCGCCAGCGCGCCGCTTCCATCCAACAGGCTGCGCTACCGGTCGTTAGCCTGCTGCCGGAAGGTGGCTACTACCGTAAGACGTCGTTCTGAGCGCTACTGGTCGAGGAAGCCGAAGCGCGCGTCGATCTGGCAGCCCTGGGTGTCTCGGCAGACCAGCAATTCCTCCGGCCGCTTGGTCGGATCGCGCAGCTTGCAGGTCAGCCAGTCGCTGTTGCCCTTGGCGATCGACCTCTGCGCCAGCGTTCTCTCCCGGCTGCCCTGGTCGCGCGAAGTAAAGATCTGGCGCGTGAGGTAGTCCCATAGCCGCCGGTCGCGAATCTTGGCTTGCGCCAGCGCCTCGGCGGTGTCGCGACACTCCTTGCGCGTCGAGTTCCCGCTGCACTGGCCTTTCAGGAAATCGTTCATGTCCAGCATGCGTGCCTCGGAGACTCCGGCGCAGTAGCTCGCCAGCCGTTCCTGCTCGGTCAGGAAACCCACGCCCTGCGCACGTGCCATCGGCGCCCAGCCGGCGAGGCCGAGCCCGATCACCGCGAAAATCCAACGCATCCGCACCTTTTGCCCCTTCCCGTCCCAAGCGGCCTTCGCCAAAAGGGCCTTCCCAAGGGTCGGTTCTAGACGGGCCTGAGGCGTCCGACCACCGTCTTCAGATCATCCTGTGTGTAGGGCTTGCGGATCAGGGCGATGCGCGGATCGCCGGCGAAACGGCGGGAGAGTTCCACCGAATCGTAGCCGGTAGCGATGACGATCGGCATGTGCGGATGCAGCGCGCGCAGTTCGCCGACCAGCACGTCGCCGCGCCGGTCGGGCAGACCGACATCGACGATGGCCAGGCCAATGTCCTGCAGCAGCTTGACCTTGTTCATCGCGTCGGTCGCCGAGCCCGCGGTCTCGACCCGGTAGCCCAGTTCGCGCAACTGCTCGGCGGCGACCATCTGCACCAAAATCTCGTCCTCGACCAGCAGCACGCGCGGCGCTTCGTGCGTGTCGAGCATGTCGCTGAGCTTGGCGGCGAGGGCCGAGTAGGTGAATGGCTTGGTGATCAGCGACACGCCCGGATCGAGCCGGCCGTCGTGCACGATGGCGTTGCGCGCATAACCGGTGGTGAACAGCACCTTGAGGTCGGGCCGCATCCGGCGCGCCGCGTCGGCGAGCTGCCGTCCGTTCATGCCGCCGGGCAGGCCGACATCGGTGAACAGCAGCTGGATTTCGGGATGGCGCTCGAGCAGCTGCAGGCCGACCGATGCGAGCGGCGCCTCGAGAATGGTGTAGCCGAGCTCGCGCAGGATGCCGGTCGAATGGGCGCGCACGTCCTGGTCGTCCTCGACCACGAGAACGGTCTCGGCCCCGACGCTGCGCGGCGCATGCTCGATCGTCACCGGCTCCGCCACCGCCTCGTCGCTCGCCATCAGCCGCGGCAGGTAGAGCTTCACCGTCGTGCCCATGCCGAGCTCGCTGTAGATCTTCACGTGGCCGCCCGACTGCTTGACGAAGCCATAGACCTGGCTGAGGCCGAGGCCGGTGCCCTGGCCGATATCCTTGGTGGTGTAGAACGGCTCGAAGGCACGCGTCTGGACCTCGCGTGACATGCCAGCCCCGGTGTCGGTGATTGACACGACGACGTATTGCCCGGGCACGACCTCCGACTGCAGCGCCGCGTAGGTCTCGTCGAGCATGGTGTTGGCAGTCTCGATGGTAAGCTTGCCGCCGTTGGGCATGGCGTCGCGCGCATTGACCGCTAAGTTGAGGATCGACACTTCGAGTTGGTTCGCATCGACGAGCACGCGCCACAGGCCGCCGGCGAGAACGGTCTCGATCCCGATCTGCTCGCCCAGGCTCCGCCGCAGCAGCTCCGACATGCCGGTCACCAGGCGGCCGACATCCACCGGCTTGGGATCGAGCGGCTGGCGGCGCGAGAAGGCAAGCAGGCGCTGGGTGAGCGAGGCCGCGCGCTCAGCCCCGCGCATCGCGTAGTCCACCGAGCGGGCGAGCCGGTCGGGATCGAGCGTGCTGCCGCCGGTCAGCGCGCGCTGAATCGTCTCGAGGTTACCGATGATGATGGTCAGCAGGTTGTTGAAGTCGTGCGCCACGCCGCCGGTCAGCTGGCCGATGCCTTCCATCTTCTGCGCCTGCGCAAGCTGCTCCTGGGCGCGCTGCAGCGCCTCCTGCGCCTCGCGCCGCTCGGTGATGTCGCGCGTGATCTTGGCATAGCCGATCAGCTCGCCGGCCGGATCGCGGATCGGGTTGATGACGACGCTGGCCCAGAAGGTCGAGCCGTCCTTGCGCACCCGGAGCCCCTCGGCCTCGAACTTGCCCTCGCGCCGTGCCGTCTCGAGCGCGCGCGCCGGCACGCCGGCGGCCCTGTCGGGCGCGGTGTAGAAGTTCTCGAAGTGCCGGCCGACGATCTCAGCCGCGCTGTAGCCCTTGATGCGCTGGGCGCCGGTATTCCAGTTGGCGATGATGCCGTTCGGGTCGAGCATGAACAGCGCATAGTCGGCGACGCCCTCGACGAAGGACTGGAAGCGGCCCTCGGCATGGGCGCGCTCAACCGCCTCCTTGATGAGGTCGGCGTTGGCGCTGGCGAGCTCGGCGGTGCGCTCGGCGACCTTGGTCTCGAGCATCTGCTCGTTCTCGCGCAGCGCTTCCTCGACCTTGCGACGTCGGCCGATCTCCTCCTGCGCGGCACGATAGAGCCGCGCCTTGTCGATGGCTATCGCCGCCTGCACCGCGATCGCGCTGACGATGCGCTCGGCGCGATCGTCGAACTGGCCAACCTCGGGATGACCGAAGAACAGCCCACCCAGCACCTCGCCGGTTCGCGACATGACCGGCGCCGCGAGATAGCTCGCCACCGGCAGGTGACCCTTGGGGTGGCCGTAGTACGGCGCGTTCTTGCCGAAGCGCGGATCCTTGCGGATGTCGGCGGAGCGCACGATGCCTTCGCCCCTGAAGGTCGGACCGAACACCGCCGTGTTGCGCGGCATCGGGAATTTCGAGAACGCCTCGCGCGGCACGCCGGACAAAGTGTAGAGCGTGTAGGACTCACCCTTGTCGTCGATCACGTTGTAGAAGAACGCGCCGAACGCCGCGCCCGACAGCCGGGTCGCCGTGTCGGTCACGACCTGCACCGCGCGCTCGAGATCGATTTCCGCCGCAACTGCGTTGCCGACTTCATTCAGCAGCTCGAGGACCTGTCTCTCCTCCTCCAGCAGCCGTGCCGTCTCACGCCGGGTGCGAGCTATATTGAGATTGGTCTCGACGCGGGCCAGCAGTTCGCGCGCCGAGAAGGGCTTGGTCAGGTAGTCGTCGGCGCCGGCCCGCAGACCCTCGACCTTCGCCTCCTCCCCGGCGCGGGCCGACAGGAGGATCACCGGCGTGTCGCGCAGGTCCTTGTCCTCGCGCATGGCGGTCAGCAGGCCGAAGCCGTCGAGCTCCGGCATCATCACATCCGACAGGATCATGTCCGGCCGACGCTGCCGCGCCGTCTCGAGCGCCTCCCGCCCATTCGCCACCGCATCGACCCGGTAGCCGGCAAGCGTGAGCAGCCGCTCGACGTAGTGGCGCATGTCGGCATTGTCGTCGGCCAGCAGCACGCGCCGGCCTTCGCCCCTCACGCTCGGCGCGGGGATGGTGAGGTCCTGCGCGCCGGACGCCGCGGGCAATGCGAGCGCCGGATCGTCGCCCCCCAGCCAGCTCACGGCCTCCTGGACATAGGCCTCGGCACGCACCGGTGAGGGCGGCTCAGTGCCAGCCTCCGCCAGCCGCTCGGTCGGCAGATGCCGGGTGCCGAAAGGCACGCTCACCGTGAACCCGCTGCCCTTTCCGACAGCGCTCTCCACCGCGACCGTGCCGCCGTGCATCCTGACCAGTTCCTGCACCAGAGCGAGGCCAATGCCGCTGCCTTCGATGCTGCGGCCGCGCGCGCCCTGCACGCGGTGGAAGCGCTCGAAGAGATGCGGCAGCTCGGCCTCGGGAATGCCGGTGCCGGTGTCGCGCACCCGCAGCTCGGCGATCTTGCCGTCCGCGCTCGACCCGATCTCGATCGCGATCTCGCCGTCGAAGGTGAACTTCAGCGCGTTCGACAGCAGGTTGAGGACGATCTTCTCCCACATGTCGCGATCGACATGGACCGGTTGACCGAGCGAAGGGGCATCGACGCGCAACGCGAGGCCGGCGCGGTCGACGGCCGAACGGAAGGTCGAGGCCAGCTCGGCGGTGAAGGCCGCGAGATCGACCGGCTCGTAGCGCGCTTGCGCCTTGCCCGCTTCCAGCCGTGAGAAGTCGAGCAGCGAATTCACCATCTTCAGCAGCCGCACGCCATTGCGGTGGGCTGCTGACACCAGGGCGCGGTTGGCCGGTATGACGTCGCCCACGGACTTGGCCAACACCTCCTCGAGCGGGCCCAGCATCAGGGTGAGCGGCGTGCGGAACTCGTGGCTGACGTTGGAGAAAAACGTGGTCTTGGCGCGATCGATCTCGGCCAGCGCCTCGGCGCGCCGCCGCTCCAGCTCGTAGGCCTCGGCATTGGCAATCGCCGCCGCGACCTGGCGGGCGGCGAGGTCGAGGAAGCCCGCATAGTTGTCATCGTAGAGGCGGAACGGGCTCAAGCCGACGACCAGCACGCCAGCCCGGCCGGTCTCGCCGCTGGAGGCGATCGGCAGCAGGACGGCGCTGCTCGACGGCTGCGTCCACGCGCCGGTCGGCGTGTTGTCGCCGAAGATGCGAGACAGATCCGAGATCCGCTCGGGCTTGTGATCGCGCAGCACCCTGGCGATCGGCCACGGCCCTGAATCGTCGAGGAACAGCGACGTCGGCAAGGCGGCTTGTCCCGCACGCAGGCCGGTGCTGCAGACCAGCACGGCGGTGTTGGCCGGCTCGACCATATAGAGCGCGGCGAAGGTGATATCGCGCCGGTTGGTGGCGAGCGCCTGGACCGAAAGCTCGCACGCTTGCTGCCAGGAACGCGCTTCGCCTGTGCAGGCGGCGAGCTCGCGCAGCAAGGCGATCTGACGTTCGCCGATCACGCGCTGCGTGTCGTCGGTGTTGGCGCAGATGATGCCGCCCACCGTGCCGTCCCCGGTCGGGATCGGGCTGTAGGAGAACGTGTAGTAGGTCTCCTCCGGATAGCCGTTGCGCTCCATGATCAGGAGCTGCTCCTCGACGTAGGTGCCGGAGTCACCTTGCATGGCGGTGTCGAGCATCGGCCCGATGTCGGACCAGATCTCGCGCCAGACCTGCGAGGTCGGCTTGCCCAGCGCCCAGGGATGCCTGCCGCCGATGATCGACTTGTAGGGATCGTTGTAGAGGTAGGTGAGCTCTCGCCCCCAACCGATCCAGATCGGCTGGAGCGACGAGAGCATGATACGCACCGAGATCTTCAGCGCATCCGGCCAGGCGTGGGGCGGACCGAGCGGCGTCTTTGCCCAGTCGTACGCCCGCATCAGGGTGGCGAGCTCGCTTTGCCCGACGATCGGCTGGTCAGAAGTGTGCGGTCCCCCCACGACAGTGTCATTCACCTGTGAAATCCCCCAACTCCAACGCGGCCGCCCCTGAAAGGTTGCTTGACTATACCCGCAAAGAGAAACGGCCGGACTTTCGTCCGGCCGTCAAGGTTGGATCCGGCCGTCAAGGTTGGAGGAGAGAGGAGCGAGGAGCGAGGGGTCGTGCCTACTGAAGCACGATCTCGACACGACGATTTTGCGGCTCGCGCACGCCGTCGGCGGTCTGCACGAGTGGCTGGGTCTCTCCCTTGCCGACCACCGAGATCGCGGTCACCGGCACGCCGTCACGAACCAGCGCGTTCTTGACCGTGTTCGCGCGACGCAGCGAGAGCGCCATGTTGTAGTCGTCCGGACCCGAGCGGTCGGCGTGGCCGGTCGCCACGACGCGGGCGCTGCCGCGCTGACGATAGGTGCTGGCAACCTGTTGCAACGTCTGCTGGGCCTGCGCCGACAGGTCCGAGCGATCCCAGTCGAAGAACACCATGAACGACGGCACCGCGGCGGGAGCAGGCGCCGGCGGAGGCGGCGGCGGCGCAGCCCCGGGCTGGCCGAACTTGTAGGTCAGGCCGAGCATCACCGAGAGGTTGTTGTTCTGGTACTGGCCGGGATTGGTCGTGGCGTAGTAGCGGCCGTCGAGATCCAGTCGCCAGCCCGGCGCCATGTTGTAGCCGATGCCGACGATGCCCTGGTATGCGAACTGCGTGCTGCACATCGTGCAGCCCGGTGCGATCGACGGATCGACGAACGCGATGCCGGCGCCCGCGCCGACGTAGGGCGTGATGGTAGCGCCGGGGAAGAAGTCGTACAGCGCGTTCGCCATCACCGAGACCTGGTTGAGCGAGCCGCTGCGGAAGGCAAATGTGCCGTTGGGATAGCCGACGACGCCGCTGCCGTTGTTCTGGCGATAGATGCTTTCCAACTCGATGCGCGGACCGACGAAGTCGTAGCCGATCTTGCCGCCGGCGGCCCAGCCGGTGTTCGTCTGGTAGCTGTTGTTGTTCAGCAGCCAGTTCAACCCGCCTTCGGCGCCGATATAGAAGCCGGGGTAGGTCGGATAGGCGGACTGATCGAACAACGACTGCGCGTTGGCCGCAGCCATCGGCAGAGCGACGAGCGCGACTGCGCCCAACAATGTGTTTCTCATAAGCGGTACTTTCCCTCACGCGGTTGACGCACTGGACCAACGGAGCGCCGCGTAACGCCGTTGCTGACAACCAGGATGCGAAGGCCACTTGTCGGCGGGCCTGTGGCGGCCTCGCAACACTTCCATCTTCCAGACCGGCGAATTCGGTGCGACTGTGCGCAAAAGGCGGCAGGAAACGTCGAGAAATACGGCGGGGAGATGAAGATGATGCGCGTGTTCTGCGCGATGTGGATTGCACTTGTCGTGCTGCCCGTCGCGGCGTCGGCGCAGAGCGTGACGCAAAATACGGCCTGGAACGGCTACTACCTTGGCGTGAATGTCGGTGGGAGATTCGCCTCGAATGACTGGCTCACGTCACTGGCATGTCCCAACACCAGCATCTGCGCCGGCGGCCAGGTGGGACCCGACTTCAAGCAGACCTTCGACAGCACGGCGGTGCGCGTCGGCGCATTCGGCGGACACAACTGGTCGCTGGGATCGAGCTTCATCGCCGGCGTCGAAGCCGACATCGGCTGGGCGAACAACCGCAACGCCAACGGTCCCATCCCGGGCACCACCGCGAGCGGCGGCGTGCCCGGGATCACCAACGGCGACACGGCCGCGGTCAATCTCCAGTGGGATGCAAGCCTGCGCGCACGGGTCGGCAGCCTGATCCGGCTCGACACGCTCCTGTTCGCGACCGCCGGCGTGGCGTTGCAGCAGGTGGAGATGGTCGCGACCTGCCGTAATGACGGCACCAACGCGACCTACTGCACCCAGCCGCCCGGCCAATGGCACTACGACTCCCAGACCCGCTGGATGCCCGGCTGGACCATCGGCGCCGGCCTCGAGCACATGCTGGCCGGCAACTGGCTGCTGCGACTCGAATACCGCTATGCCGACTTCGGCCAAGCCAACCCGACCTTCTTCGCCAATAACCTTGGCGACAACGGCGATGACCGCGTGTTTGCCCATATCTGGGTCAAAACCCACACCGTCAGCCTTGGCGCGGCCTACAAGTTCTGACCTCTCGGAAGCCCGCGTCACAGGGTCTAGTGTGAAATTTCGGTTTCCGGCCATAAATATTGTGGCCGGTCTGGCCCAATCGCGATACGCTTCTCCCGGCAGCTGAAGGAGGTGTTCATCCGTCCGAGGACCATGTTCCCCGACGGAAGTCAGATCACCGGTGGATCGCCCACCGCGTGCCCTGTCAGCTTCACCCTCCTTGCTGCCAATGACCCACGCCTCCGCTCTGCGGGGGCGTTTTTGTTTCCTGGACCCCGGAGTTGACCATGGCCAAACGCGCTGCTCGTCGCGCCAAGCTGCATGCCGTCGATAACGACCGCATCCACAGCCTCGTTTTCGACAAGGCTCCGGCCAACGACCGCGACCAAAGCTATATCCGCAAGATCCGACCGCGCAGCGACAACCAGCGCCTTCTGATGGAGGCGATCGAGAGCAAGCCCCTCACGATCGCTGTCGGCCCCGCGGGCACCGGCAAAACCTACCTGGCCATCTCGGCCGCGGTGGAGGCCCTCGAGGCGGGCAGCGTATCGCGTATCATCCTGAGCCGCCCGGCCGTCGAGGCGGGCGAGAACCTGGGCTTCCTGCCCGGCGACATGCGCGAGAAGCTCGACCCCTATCTGCGCCCCCTGTGGGATGCCCTGAACGACCGCATGGGCGCCAAGCGCCTCGGCCAGGCGCTCGGCGACGGCACGATCGAGATCGCCCCCGTGGCCTTCATGCGCGGCCGTACCCTGAACAACGCCTTCGTGCTGATCGACGAGGCCCAGAATTGCACCTACGGCCAGCTCAAGATGCTGCTGACCCGCCTCGGCTGGCATTCGACCATGGTGATGACCGGCGACCCCGACCAAACCGACCTGCTGCCCGAGCTGTCGGGCCTCGCCAACATCGCCCAGCGGCTCGAAAACTTCGACGATGTCGCCGTCATTCGCCTCGCCGACAAGGATGTCGTGCGCCATCCGCTGGTCGGCCGGATGTTGTCCGTACTCTAACAAATCCCCAAATCTATCCACAGAACGGCAGAGGGCAGACGATCGGATCAAAGAGAGAACATCTCGATCCGCATCAACTTAATGCGGCGTCTGAGAATTTCGAATAAACCTGTGCAAACAATGCACTAGGACCAGGGTGGCAGGCGACTGCCACCCTGCCTACATTGAGTCAATACGGTGACGTCCGTGTAACGACTCGGGCGTTGTCCGTTTGCTCACAGAATTCCCCACATGCTGCCGTGACCCAGGAAATCTCTTCAGAACAGAAAGCGAGCGAGGACTCGCTCCCGGACGAGATCACGCCTCACAGTGAGGGCTCACTGGCCGACGGGATCGGGGTCATCGCGGAGTTCGTGCGCACCCTGCCGAAGAAGCCGGGTGTGTACCGGATGATCGCGGCCGACGGCGAGGTCCTGTACGTCGGCAAGGCCCGCTCGCTGCGCAACCGGGTTACCGCCTACACCCAGCCCAACCGGCTGGAGACCCGGCTGATGCGCATGGTGCAAGCCACGCGCAGCATGGAGTTCGTGGTCACCGACAGCGAGGCCGAGGCCTTGCTGCTCGAGAACAACCTGATCAAGCGCTTCCGGCCGCGCTTCAATGTGTTGCTGCGCGACGACAAGTCGTTCCCCTACATCGTCATCCGCCGCGACACCGAATGGCCGCAGCTCGCCAAGCACCGCGGCACGCGCCAGGCGGGCAACGAGTATTTCGGGCCGTTCGCCTCGGCGACCGCGGTCAACCGCACGCTCTACGCCCTGCAGCGCGCCTTCCCGCTGCGCTCGTGCTCCGACGGCGTGTTCTCCACCCGCACGCGGCCCTGCCTGCAGTTCCAGATCAAGCGCTGCACGGCGCCGTGCGTCGCGCGCATCGAGAAGCCCGAGTACGACGCCATCGTCGGCGAGGTGCGCGACTTCCTCGGCGGCAAAAATCGCGAGGTCCAGCAGGCGCTGTCGCAGCGCATGGAGAAGGCGTCGGGCGACCTGCACTTCGAGCAGGCCGCCGTGCTGCGTGATCGCATTCGCGCGCTGGCGCACATCCAGTCGCACCAGTCGATCAGCCTGCCGTCGATCGACGAGGCCGACATCTTCGCCGCCCACGCCGACAGCGGGCAGGTTTGCATCCAGGTCTTCTTCCTGCGCGCCGGCCAGAACCTCGGCAATCGTGCATACTTCCCGAGCCATGCCAAGGAACTCGATCCGCCCGCGGTCCTGACCGCCTTCATCGGACAGTTCTACGAAGCCCGGCCGGCGCCCAAGCTGATCCTGACCAGCCACGACGTCGACGAATGCGAGCTGGTGGAAAGCGCGCTCGCGATCGCGGCGGGCCACAAGGTCGAGATCCGCACGCCCAAGCGCGGCGACCAGAAGGACGCGCTCGACCAGGCGGTCACCAATGCGCGCGAGGCATTGGCGCGGCGGCTCGCCGAACGCGGCACGCAGCGGCAGCTCCTCGAAGGCGTGGCGCGCGTGTTCAAGCTCGATGCGCCGCCGGAGCGGATCGAAATCTACGACAACAGCCACATCCAGGGCGCCGCGCCGATCGGCGCGATGGTCGTGGCGGGACCCGAAGGCTTCACCAAGAACAGCTATCGTAAGTTCAACATCAAGACCGAGGGCGCGGCGGGCGACGACTTCGCCATGATGCGCGAGGTGCTGTCGCGCCGCTTCGGCCGCGCGCTGAAGGAGAATCCGGAGCGCGACGAGGAGCACTGGCCCGACCTGGTGCTGATCGACGGCGGCCAAGGTCAGCTCGAGGTGGCGCGCCAGGTGCTGACCGAATTGGGACTGGAGGACATCGCCATTGTCGGCATCGCCAAGGGCCCCGATCGCGACGCCGGCCGCGAGCGCTTCTTCGTGCCGGGCAAGCCACCCTTCTCTCTCGAACCGCGCGATCCGGTGCTCTATTTCCTCCAGCGCCTGCGCGACGAGGCGCACCGTTTCGCGATCGGCACACATCGGACCCGCCGCGCCGCCGACATCACCCGCTCGACGCTCGACGAGGTGCCGGGCATCGGCGCGACCCGCAAGCGTGCGCTGCTGCACCATTTTGGCAGCGCCCGTGCGGTTGGCGCAGCAACGCTCGAGGACATCAAATCGGTAGCGGGAATCTCCGGCGCTCTGGCGCAGAAGATTCATGACCATTTCCGCGGCGGCCGATAAGCTGGTGCAGAGATGCTGAACACCGCGAACGTCCTCACCCTCTCGCGCATCGCGGCGATCCCGCTGGTCGTGGCCTGCTTCTGGCTCGACAAGGGCTGGTCGCAGTGGATCTCGATGGCGTTGTTCGTACTCGCTGGAATCACTGACTATTTCGACGGCTATTTCGCGCGGCGCTATCACCAGATCTCGCGGCTCGGCCGCTTCCTCGATCCGATCGCCGACAAACTGCTGGTCGCCGCGGCACTGCTGATGCTGGTCGATCGCGGACCGCTCACCGGCGTGCATGTGCTTGCGGCGCTGATCATCCTGGCGCGCGAGATCCTGGTCTCGGGCCTGCGCGAGTTCCTCGCCGAGCTGCGCGTCGGCCTGCCGGTCAGCCAGCTCGCCAAATGGAAGACCGCTGTGCAGATGCTCGCCATCGCCTTCCTGCTGGTGGGCGATGCGGCTTCGCCGTGGATCACGCAGGCCGGCCTGTGGCTGATCTGGATCGCCGCGGGGCTGACGCTGATCACGGGCTACGACTACCTGCGCACCGGACTGCGCCACATGGCGGAAGATGCACCGCCGGGAGCGGCCGAATGAAGGTCCGCTACTTCGCCTGGATGAAACGCACCGTGGGCGTCGCCGAGGAAGAAGTGGCACTGCCGGCCGACGTCACGACCGTCGGCGAGCTCGTCGCCTGGCTGCGCCAGAAGAGCGGCGGGCATGCCGAAGCGCTGGCCGAAGGTGCCGCGTTCGGCGCCGCGGTCGACAAGCGCACCGTGCCGTTCGACGCCAAGCTCGCCGGCGCGAGCGAGGTCGCGTTCTTCCCGCCCTTCACGGGAGGCTGAGCATGACCGTGCGCGTGCAGGAGTCCGACTTCGATGTCGGCGCCGAGCTAGATCGTCTCACCCGGGACAACAAACGGATCGGCGGCCTCGCGGTGTTCGTCGGCCTGGTGCGCGAGTTGCATGTCCGCGAGGGCTACCACCGCGACCGCATCGATGCCCTGACGCTGGAGCACTATCCCGGCATGACCGAGGCGGCTCTGGAGGAGATCGAGGCTGAAGCCCATCGCCGCTGGCCGCTCGAGGCGACCGTGATCGTCCATCGCCACGGCCGGCTGGAGCCGGGTGACCGGATTGTGTTGGTGGCCGTCGGTTCGCCGCACCGCGAAGCGGCATTCGAGGCCTGCGAATTCCTGGTCGACTGGCTCAAGACCAAGGCGCCGTTCTGGAAGCTCGAAGACACGCCAAAAGGCGAAAAATGGGTCGGCGCGCATACCGGGGACGACCAGGCGGCCGCCCGGTGGGAGAACCGGGGAGAGAAAAAGTAACGTTTCGTACGCAACGCTAGCGCGGGTCAGTCTGTTGACTCCTCCGGTCACCGACGGAGAAGCGCCCATGCGTTACTGCGTTCAGCCAGCCACCGCGAAGGATGTCGCGATCCTGGCTCTATCCATGGCGGACGAGGACGCCGGCGAGGTCGAATACGATCGCGACAGCGAGGACGATCAGCGTCCGCTCGATCATCTGCTGAACGCGTTCCTGTCGAGCACCGAGGTGTGGGCGGCGCATGATCCCAAAGGCCAGCCCTGCGCATTGTGGGGTGTCAGCCCAACCTCGCAGGATCTCGAAGTCGGCCGCTTCTGGCTGCTGACCTGCGAAGAGGTCGAAACCGCACCGCGCGATCTGGTGGCGCTGTCGACCATCGTGCTGCCGGAGATGCTGACGACCTACACCCGGCTCGAAAGCATCGTCGACCCGCAGAACCAGCGCGCGCTGTCGCTGCTGCAGGGCCTCGGCTTCACCGTCGAGCCGCCAGCCTTCCACGAAAGCACAGGCCGGCAATGCCATCGCGTCTGGATCGAGGCCGATGCGGCGAGCCTCGTCGTGCCGACCCGGCCCACGCTGTTGAATTAGGGCTCATCGGACCGCGGACCTCCAGGTCCGCTCACCATCGTGATGCGGACCTAGAGGTCCGCGGTCCGATGAACTACCCCCGATAGTTCTCGACGGTCTTCGCGGGCCGCACTTCGGCGTCGTCCGGATTGCGCCCGAACTCGCGCAGCGCGCGGCGCTGGCGCAGCAGGTCCCAGCAACGGTCGAGCTCGACGTTGATCTTGTCGAGCTTCGCCTTCTCCTCGTCGGAGACGGCGCCTTTGGCGTAGAGCACCTTCTCTTCTGCAACCAGTTCTTCGATGTGCTTGAGAACGGTCTGATCGGTCGTGTGAGCCATGACAGCCCTCCTCTTCGAGCTAACCCAAGGCAACGAGCGCCAGCTTGGCAAGCCCCAGTTCGCGCAGGCGGTCGGCCGCCAGCAGCGCCCGCTGACCGCTGCGGCAACACAGGACAATGCGACGGTCCAGTGATGGTTCCGCGGCCAGCACGGTAACGTGATCCACACTGAGCCGCCGCCCGCCGGCGAACGGCTGCGGCGCCTCGTCGACGCCGCGCAGGTCGACCACGAGGTCGTCGGCGCGCACCTCATCGGGGGCGAGGAACGGTACCGTACTGTCGGGCTCGGGACTGCCGTCGAAACCGAACCCGCCGAAGGCGAGCCGCTGGGCATCGAAGGTGACGACGCGGCCCAGCACCGTGGGCTCGAGTCCGAGCAGCAGATGCAGTGCGAGATGCGCTTGCAGACTACCCAGCATCGCCACCGCTGTGCCAAGCACGCCGACGCTCGCGCAGGTGCCGCCGTCGATCGACACGTCGGGGAACACCGCGCGATAGCTCGGCCCGGCGCCGCAGAACGCGCCGGCGTAGCCGGTGAGGCCGATCACCGACGCGGACACCAGCGGCTTCGCAACCGCGTGGCAGGCATCGCTCAGGATGTAGGTGACGGCAAATGAGTCGGCGGCATCGACGATCACATCGGCCTTGGCGACGAGCCCGGCCACATTCTGCGGCGTCAGCCTTGCGACGACGGCATCGATCGAGATCCCCGGATTGAAGCGCTGCAAACGATCGCACGCCGCCGCGGCCTTCGACTTCCCGACGTCGTCCATGCCGTAGATCGGCTGGCGATGCAGGTTGCTCTCCTCGACCGTGTCGTGATCGACGATCGTCAGCCGACCGACGCCCGCACCGCCGAGGTACTGCAGCACCGGACAACCGAGCCCGCCCGCGCCGACGACCAGCACCGATGCCGCGGCTAGCCGCGCCTGCCCGGCCGTACCGACCTCGGCGAGAATCGTCTGACGGGCGTAGCGGTCGGTCATGCGGCCACGCGTGTCGCAGAGATCCAGTTCTTCGCCTGCGCGACCGGATCAGGATTGTTGACGATGTCGCCGACCACCGCCGCCGAATCGGCACCCGCCTTGAGGCACTGCAGCGCGCGCTCCAACGTGAGCCCGCCAATCGCCACCAGCGGCTTGCCCTTGATCAGCTTTTTCCATTCGCCGATCCGATCGAGGCCCTGTGGCGCAAACGGCATCTTCTTCAGCGCCGTCGGCCAGATCGGGCCGAGCGCGACATAGTCCGGATCGACGCCAAGCCCCTTCTCCAGCTCGGCATGATCGTGCGTGCTGACGCCGAGCTTCAAGCCGGCGCGCTTGATCGCCTTCACGTCGGCGTCGACCAGATCCTCCTGGCCGAGATGGACCCAGGCGCACTTCTCGTCGATCGCGATCTGCCAGTAGTCGTTCACGATCAGGTCGGCACCGTGCTTCGCACAGACGTCGCGCGCCTCGCGGATCTGTTGGCGCAGCTCGACATCGGGTTTGTCCTTGATGCGCAGCTGCACGAACTTCGTGCCGGTCGGCACGAGCCGCGCGACCCAGCTCGAATCGGGGACAACGGGATAAAACGGATCGATCATCACTAATCTCCACTCAGTCGCCGAGAGCAGCCTTGCCCAGCACCGGCGTCGACGGCACCGCCATGTCGCGCGGTTCGAGCGGCTTGGCTGCGAACGCCATGCGGCCGGCCTCGATCGCCATGGCGAAAGCCTTGGCCATCGCCACCGGATCGCCCGCCTCGGCCACCGCCGTGTTGAGCAGCACTGCGTCGTAGCCCAGCTCCATTGCCGCTGCCGCGTGCGAGGGCACGCCCAGCCCGGCATCGACCACCAGCGGAATCTCCGGGAAGTGCGCCCGCAAGGCTTTCAGGCCGTAAATGTTATTGAGGCCCCGCGCCGAGCCGATCGGCGCGCCCCATGGCATCAGGACTCGGCAGCCCGCCTCGACCAGCCGGTCGGCGACCGCGAGATCCTCGGTCGTGTAGGGGAAGACCTCGAAGCCGTCCTCGCTCAGGACGCGCGCCGCCTCGACGAGGCCGAACACGTCGGGCTGCAACGTCTCGTCGTCGCGGATCACCTCGAGCTTGATCCACGGCGTGTCGAACATCTCGCGCGCCATGTGGGCGGTGGTCACCGCCTCCTTGACGCTGTGGCAGCCCGCAGTGTTGGGCAGCACTTTCACGCCGAGCGAGCGAATGATCGACCAGAAGCTCTGACCCGCGCGCCCACCTGAGGATTCTGGTCCGCCCTCGCGGCGCAGCGACACTGTCACCACCTCGGCGCCCGACGCCTGGATCGCATCGGCGAGCACCTTGGGCGAGGGATAGCGCGCCGTGCCGAGCAGCAGTCGCGAGGAAAGATCGGCGCCGTAGAACACCGTCACCCTCCCTGCATCGGCGCCACGACCTCGAGCTTGTCGCCGTCGCTGAGCGCCATCGCTGCGCGCGCCGGCGCCGGCACGAAGCGTCCGTTCACCGCCGTGGCGACTTTCTTGCCGCCGTAACCCAGCGCGGTCAGCGCTGATGCCAGCGTGGCGGAGTCGATCTCACGCTGATCGCCGTTGACGAAGATCCGCATTGTCACTCTCCACGAGATCGGCCGCCTGCCGCGCCATCGCCGGTGCGAGCAGAAAGCCATGACGATAGAGGCCGTTCACCAGCAGGCCGCTGGGCCCGCGGCGCACGGCCGGAAGATTGTCGGGAAAAGCCGGCCGCAGATCGGCACCGAGCTCGAGGATTTCGGCTTCACCGAACGCCGGATGCACCGCGTACGCCGCGTTCAACAGCTCGACCGCCGAGCGTACGCTGACCCCGCTGCGGGCCTCGCTCTCGATCGCCGTCGCGCCGATCATGAACACGCCCTCGCCGCGCGGCACGATGTAGAGCGGAATGCGCGGATGCAGGAGCCGCACCGGCCGAGACAGCAAGACCTCGCGCGAGCGGATCACCACCATCTCGCCGCGCACGCCGCGTAGGTCCGGCAGCACGTCGCGCGCCGCGAGCCCGCGGCAATCGATGACGAAGCCCTCGGCCTGCTCGACACCGAAGCGGATCGCAACGCCGCGCTTCGCGAGCGCTTCGGCCAAGCCGGGCAGCGCGCGGCGCGGCTCGAGATGTGCCTCGCGTGGAAAGAACAGCGCACGGCGGAAGCGGCCGGCAAGATCGGGCTCGAGCGCGGCGATGCCGTCCGCGTCGCGCCATTCGTAGTTTTCCGTACGCTCGGCAAAGCGCGTCAGCTCGGCTGTGTCACGGGCCGGCGCCACCACCAGGCTGCCGTTGCGCACCGTGCCGGGATAGTGCCGCAGCCACCACTCGATCGACGGTGCGCCCAGCCGCATCACCGCCTCGTCGGTCGCCGCCCGCTCGCACCACGGCGCCAACATGCCGCCCGCCATGCGCGAGCAGCCCACGCCGACACTGCTGCCGCGCTCGATCACCTCGACCACAACACCGCGTTCGCTCAATTCGAGCGCGGTCGTGAGACCGGCAACGCCAGCTCCAACAACAGTGACTTTGACCGAAACAGACATTGGCTCCCGTTCCTTCGCCGGCATGACCCGGATCAGGTTCAAAGGGTTCAGCTCTTGGCTGTCTCAGACCGGCTAACCGGACACCCCTCGGACTTGGCACGCAGGAGACTGCCGCCGCCCGCGCCTGTCAAGCGAGCGCGCCTTCAATCCTGCGCGCTCGTCTGCAGCGCACAGGACATAAGCACGGGAAAGGCTATTTCAAACCGCGGCTAGATGGCTCGATTCGCCGAAGCCCTCGCTGTCGGGCCGGCGCACCAGCGTCTGGTAATCCGCCATCAGCGTGCGCGTCATCGGGCCGACCTGGTAGCGGCGCTCGTCGATCGCGCCGACCGGTACGATCTCCGCCGCGGTACCGCACAGGAAGACTTCGCTCGCCTCGTCGAGTTCCTCGGGCATCACCGCCCGCTCTTCGACCGACCAGCCATGCTTGCCAGCCAGGCCCATCACCGCGCGCCGCGTGATGCCGTCGAGGAAGTTCTCGACCTTGGGCGTGACAAGTTTTCCGCCCATCGCCAGAAAGATATTCGCGCCGGTCGATTCGGCGAGCCGGCCCTGCCAGTCGAGCATCAGCGCATCGTCGAAGCCGGCCTTCAGTGCGCGATCCTTCTCGATGCCGCAGATGACGTAGAGACCCGCCACCTTCGCGGTTCCCGGCGCCACGTCGGGCGCGGGACGGCGGTACTTCGCCATTGTGACATTGATGCCGCCCGGCTTCACCTGCACCGACAGCCGACCCTCCTGCGCCCATGGCGCGATGGCGAGATGCACCGTCGTGCCGATCCCCGACACGCCCATCACCTCCGAGCCACGCCAAGCGATCGGCCGGATGTAGCCGGACTGGAGATTATTGGCCTTCACCACGGCGCGCGTCGCCGCGTCGATCTCCTCGCGCGTGTATGGCACTTCGTACTCCAGCACCCGCGCCGAGTTGCGCAGGCGAGCGCTGTGCGCGGACAGGCGAAAGACGCGGCCATCGTAGATGCGCTCGCCCTCGAATACGGCTGAGCCGTAGTGCAGGGCGTGGGTCAGGACGTGGGTCTTGACCTCACGCCAAGGCAGCAGCTGCCCGTCGAACCAGATGAATCCGTCACGATCTGCCATGTTGTCGGTCATTGCGAATGCTCCTTTCCAATGATTCCAAACCGGTCGCCTGGACTATCAGAAACGCAACATTCGCCTTAATTAGGTCAATGCTACTGACCTTGTCAATATCACTGTCTCAACGCCATCCCCATGGTCCCGGGCATTGAACAGGGTGCGGAACGAGGCCGAGCCGCCGAGCACATTCATGAAGCGCTGCGTGAGGTCGGGGTCGGCAGCGATCGCCCGGTTGAGCCGAGCCTGGGGCTCGGGATCCTTCAGGGCCGCGGACATCAGCGTGTACTCGAACACGGCGGCCGTCTTCTCGCGCAGTGTCTCCTGGTAGCCTTCAGCGCCGCATCGAGATCGCTGCCGAGGCCGCGGTCGATCGCCTCCGCGAGCACCTCGGCGCCGAGGAAGGCGTCGCCGATCCCCATGCCGGTCAGCGGATCGCGGTGATAGGCGGCATCGCCCACCAGCGCCCAGCCGGCGCCGGCACAATCGCGATAGAAGTTGGGCAGGCCGGTGCGTGCCCTTGAACGGCGTCTCGCGCCGGCCGCGCTGCACGCGATCGAGCACGGCCGCGTCGAGTCCACTGAGGTACTGGCCTTCGATGTCGGCGCGATAGGCCGGCCACTGTTCGTTGGCGCGGCCGACCCAGACGCAGGTCAGGCCGTCATGCGTCGGGAAGACCAGGATGTCGCGACCGGCGCGCACATAGAATTCGACGCCGTCGGTCGGCACGCCACTCCAGTAGGCATAGAAGCCGCAGGTTAGCGACGGATGCGACGGGCTCATCGCCGCGCCGACCGCCTCGGCGATGCCGGAGGTCATGCCGTCGGCGCCGACGACCACTGCCGCCCGCTCCTCGAAGCGGTCGCCGCGCACGCCGACGACGCGGCGGCCCTCGCGGATGACGTCGCGCACCAGCGCGCCTTCGCGCACCTCGGCGCCAGCCTCGCGCGCTGCATCCACCAGCAGCTTGTCGAGCACCGTGCGGCGCGGGCAGTACATCGCCGCCGTGCCGTCGACCGGCTCGGGCCTGCCGCGAAAAGCAACCGAGCCCGCCTGCATGTTCACCGTCTCGATCAGCGGGCAGCCGGTCGCCGCCAGCGCATCGAGCAGGCCCCAGCGCGCCAGCGCCGCCGTGGTGCGCGGCCACAGGAAATGGGTCGACACGGTGTCGCTAGGAAAGTGCGCACGATCGAGCGCCAGCACACGCCGGCCGTGCCGCGCCAGCAGCATCGCCAGCGAAGCGCCGGCGCAGCGCGCGCCGACGATGATCGCGTCGTAGGGCGCCAAGATGGGCACCACGCTCAGCTCAACAGCGGCTTCAGGTCGGGATCGCCTTTGTGCATCGCCCGCCGGTAGGCCTCACGCCGGCCGATCCGTTGCAGGTAGCCCAGGATCGCCGGATAGGGCGCCAAGCCGAACGGCAGGAAGAGGCGCATGGTCGTGAGCGTGAACACGATCATGATGTCGGCGGTCGTGAATTCAGCTCCGGCGAAGTAATCGGCCTTGGCCAGCCGCGCCTGCACCTGGCCCAGCGCGAGGTCCATGCGGCCCTTCATGGCGCGCAGCATCGGGTTGTCGGGTGCGAGGTCCAGCCGCCCCAGGATCATGTTGCGCCCGGCCGCCGGCTGCAGCGTGCCATTGGCGAAATGGAACCAGTAGACGAAGTTCGGATAGTCAGGATGATCGGGCTTCAGCACCAGATGGCCGTTGCCGTACTTCGCCGTGATGTACTCGATGATCGCGCCCGATTCGGCCAGCACCAGGTCGCCGTCGGTGATCACCGGTGCGGCGCCGATCGGATGCAGGGCCTTGTACTCCGGCGGCGCCAACCGGGTGACGGGATCTCGATCGTAGACCTTGAGCGCGTAGGGGATGCCCAGTTCCTCGCACAGCCAGACGATGCGCTCCGATTGCGACTTGCCGAGGTGATGAACGGTGAGCATGGGCAATAACTCCGCAGGGACAGGTCAAAATCACCGGAATCGCCACGCCCGGCAACGGCCGCGGGTGGGGTGTCATCGCACGCCGCTCCGGCCTATAGTCGCAAATCGGCCCTGATCATTCGCCTATTGGCTCCAAAGATGGTGGAAACGAAATCTCCCGCTAACCCGCTGTTCCTGCGGGAAGAGGAGCTGCGCCAAGGCATCGAGCTCGTGTTCTATGCCTATCGCGACTTCACCTTCGAGTCGGACCAGCAGCTCAAGAAGTACAAGCTCGGGCGGGCGCACCATCGCGCGCTCTATTTCATCGGCCGCCATCCCGGCCAGACGGTCGGCCACCTGCTGTCGATCCTGAAGGTCACCAAGCAGTCGATCAGCCGCGTGCTGAAGGACCTGCTGGAGCAGGAATATGTCGAGCAGAAGAGCGGCCCGCGTGACCGCCGCGAGCGCCGCCTGTGGCTCACCGAGCGGGGCGTCAAGCTCGAGAAGGAGCTGACCGACCGCCAGAGCCAGCGCTTCGCCCGCGCCTACCGCGAAACTGGCGCCGACGCGGTCGAAGGCTTCCGCAAGGTCCTGCTCGGCCTGCTCGATCCCGCCGAACGCATCGAGGTCGACAAGCGGGTGCGCGGGGGCGGCCGCTGAGCGAGCTGCCCGACAAGCAGCATGTGCTGGTGGTCGACGACGACACGCGCCTGCGCGAGCTTCTGAAGTCCTTCCTGTCGCGCAACGGGCTTCGCGTCAGCACGGCGGCCAATGCCGGAGCGGCGCGCCAGCAGCTCGACGCGCTTGACTTCGACCTGATCGTGCTCGACGTCATGATGCCGGGCCAGACCGGCCTCGATTTCGCCGGAGAGCTGCGCAAGACCAGCGACGTGCCGATCCTGATGCTGACCGCGATGGCTGATCCCAAGGACCGCATCGCTGGCCTCGAGAAGGGCGTCGACGACTACCTCGGCAAGCCGTTCGAGCCGCGGGAGCTCTTGCTGCGCATCCAGAGCGTCCTCCGCCGCGGCCGGCCGGCAGCCGAGACGGTGGCCGCGCCCGAGCGCGTGATCTTCGGGCCGTTCCAGTTCGACCTCGCGCTGGGCGAGCTGACGCAAAAGGGCAAGCGGGTGCCGCTGACCGACGCCGAGATCGCCCTCCTGCGCACGCTCGGCGCACGGCTGGGCGAGGTGCTGAGCCGCGAGACGCTCAGCAAAAGCGTGGGCGGCGGTGTCAACGAGCGGGCGATCGACGTGCAGGTGACGCGACTGCGCCGCAAGATTGAGCCCGATCCCGGCTTCCCGCGCTATCTCCGCACCGTGCGCGGCCAGGGTTACCGGCTGGTCGACGCATGAAGCGCCGCAGCGCGCGCGAGCTGTTCGAGGCCGTCGCGACGTGGGCCGACCGGCACTCGCCGCAGACCCTGTTCGCGCGTGCGCTGATCATCATCGTCGTGCCGATGCTGCTGCTGCAGGCCTTGTCGGCCTGGTGGTTCTACAGCCAGCGTGGCGACAACGTGACCAACCGGCTGGCGCTGCTGGCGGTGCGCGACCTGCGCGCGCTGATCGCGCTGCATGACCAGTTCCCCGATTCCGATCATCGCGCTTGGATCGTCGATCACGCGCGCACCGACATGTTCATCTCGGTGCGGTTCCGGCCGGGCCGCGTGCCGCCGTTCCGCAGCCCCGAGCATTTCGACATCGTCGCCCGCGAGATGCAGGGCGCGCTCGATGCCGACCTGCGCAAGCCCTACTACCTCGACAACACGATCGGCGGCGACCAGCTGTTCGTCGAGATCCAGCTTACCCCCGACACGGTGATGGAAGCCTACATCCCGTACCTGCGGCTCACCTTCGGCTCGAGCTTCGCCTACGTTCTGGCGCAGGTCGGCCTCGCCCTGGTGCTGTTCGGCCTCGCCATCTGGTTCATGCGCCGCGAGCTGGTGCCGATCGAGCATCTCGGCGTCGCGGCCGAAGCGCTGGGCAAGGGCCGCGAGGTGCCCGACTTCGCCTTCTCCGGCGGCACCCGCGAGGTGCGCAACACCGCGATCGCCTTCCACACCATGGGCATTCGCCTGCGCCGCTCGATCCAGCAGCGCACCGAGATGCTGGCCGGCGTCAGCCACGACCTGCGCACGCCGCTCACCCGCATGAAGCTCTCGCTGGCGATGCTGCCGGAGTCGCCCGAGGCCACGGAGCTGGGCGATGACGTCGGCGACATGGAGCGCATGATAGAGGGCTATCTCGCGTTCGCTCGCGGCGAGGGCGACGAGGAGACCGCGCCGGCCGATCTCTCGGACATCCTCGAGGACGTCGCTGCCGGGGCGCGGCGCGACAATGCCGAGGTGTCGGTGACCTGGACCGGCGACATGAACGTCGAGCTGCGCCCGATCGCCATCAAGCGCTGCATCACCAATCTCGTCTCCAACGCCCTGCGTCACGGCCGCCGGGCGGAACTTCACGCCACTCGCGGCCGGACCTCGGTCGAGATCACGGTCGACGACGACGGGCCCGGCATTCCCGAGGAGCGGTACGAGGACGTGTTCCGCCCGTTCGTGCGGCTGGACGAATCGCGCAACATCGATACCGGCGGCTCGGGCCTCGGCCTCACCATCGCCCGCGACATTGCGCGCAGCCATGGCGGCGACGTCACCTTGGCCAAGTCACCGCTGGGCGGACTGCGCGTGGTTGTCAGGTTGCCGGTCTGAGCTAGAGTAAGGTCCATGTCCAAACTGAAATTCGTTCGCCATCCCCATCCTTCGCCGGTGCCGGCTGCCAAGCGCGCCGAGCTGCTAGCCAACCCGGGCTTCGGCCGGGTGTTCAGCGACCACATGGTCACCATCCGCTACAGCGAGGCCGAGGGCTGGCACGACGCACGCATCGAGCCGCGCGGGCCGATCCCGATGGATCCGGCCGCCGCCGTGCTGCACTACGCCCAGGAAGTGTTCGAGGGGCTGAAGGCCTACAAGACCGCCGACGGCGGCGCGACCCTGTTTCGCCCGCGCGAGAACGCCAAGCGCTTCCAGCAGTCGGCCGAGCGGCTCGCCATGCCGATCCTGCCGGAGGAGGTCTTCCTCGAGGCGGTCGACCAGCTGGTTTCGATCGACCGCGAATGGATCCCGGGCGGCGACGGCAGCCTCTACATCCGGCCGTACATGTTCGCCAACGAGATCTTCCTCGGCGTGAAGCCCTCGTCGAACTACCTGTTCATTGTCATCGCCTCGTCGGTCGGCTCCTACTTCAAGTCGGGCGCCGACGCCGTCTCGGTCTGGGTCAGCCAGGAATACACGCGTGCCGCGCCGGGCGGCACGGGCGCCGCCAAGTGCGGCGGCAACTACGCCGCCAGCCTGCTGGCCCAGTCCGAGGCGACGCGCCACGGCTGCGACCAGGTCGTGTTCCTCGACGCCGTGGAGCGCAAGTGGGTCGAGGAGCTGGGCGGCATGAACGTGTTCTTCGTGTTCAACGACGGCTCGATGGCAACGCCGCCGCTCGGCGGCACGATCCTGCCGGGCGTCACCCGCTCCTCGCTGCTGACGTTGGCCAAGGACAAGGGAATCAAGGTGCGCGAGGAGCGCTACTCCTACGAGGAGTGGAAGGCCGATGCGCATAGCGGCAAGCTGCGCGAGGCTTTCGCCTGCGGCACCGCCGCGGTGGTAACGGCGATCGGCACGGTCCGCGCACCGGAAGGCGAGTTCAAGATCGGCAACGGCGGCGCCGGCACGCGCACCGAGGAGCTGAAGGCGGCCCTGGTCGACATCCAGCGCAGCCGCGCCTCCGATCCGCACAAGTGGGTGCACAAGGTCTTCTAGCCATGAGAAGAGACCTCGCCGCCTGGACTGTCGCCGAGGTCGAAGCCGACAAGAGCTGGATCTACCGGCTGCCCGACAACGAAAGCGCCGAGCTGCTGTTCGTGGTACGCGCCGCCGGCGATCCCGACCGCCCGATCCTCGACTGGACGCGCGAGAACTTCGCCTTAGACAAGGCGCTGCCGACGCTCGCCGCGGCTTTCCGCGAGGTCCGCGACGGCCGCGGCATGGCGCTGGTCAAGAACCTGCCGCGCGCCGGTGTCACGCCGGCCGAGTTCCGTTTGATGACCTGGGCGATCGGCCTGCATTTCGGCGTCGCCCGCCCGCAGAACCGCGCCAGCGACTACCTCACCGAGGTCAAGGATGCGGGCCTCGCCTATCGCAGCCCGACGGGTCGCGGCTACAACTCCAAGGCAGAGCTCGACTTCCATGGTGACAGCGCCGACGTCGTGCTGCTCTCCTGCTACAATCAGGCGCCCGTCGGCGGCATGAGCATATGCGCCAGCGCCGCCACTGCCTTCAACGTGGTGAAGGCCGAACGACCGGAGTACGCCCAGGCGCTGACCACCGACTATCCGTTCAGCCGCAACGGCGAGCAGCCGGCGGGTGAGGACCCATGGTTTGCGGTGCCGCTCTGCGCCATGCGCGATGATCGCGTCTTCTGCAAGTGGAACCGCAACCGCATCGAGAACGCGCAGAAGCTCGACGGCGTGCCGCCGCTCACGACGCAGCAGCGCGACGCGATGGAGTATTTCGACCTGGTGCTGCGCCGGCCGGAGAACATGTTCTGCATGTATCTCGAGCCGGGCGATCTCCAAATCCTGTGCAACCAGTCCATGCTGCACTCGCGCACCAGCTTCGAGGACCATGTTGACGAGGACGAGATGCGCACGCTCTACCGGCTGTGGCTGGCGCCGCCCGGGTCGCGGCGCTTGCCCGAGAGTTGGGCGGTCTTCTTCGACACCGCAGAGCCGGGTGCCGTGCGCGGCGGCATGAAGGGCCATCACTACGACGCCGTGCGCCGCGCCTTCGATGCCCGCCAGGCCGCGGCGCTGGGCATGAAAGCCGATTGAAGGGAGTATCCAGATGTCCAAAGGCAAGATTTTCCGCGATGCGCTGAAGCGCGGGATGGTCACCGCGCCGGGCTGCTTCGAATGCATGGGCGCCCGCGCCATCGAGCGGGCGGGCTTCGAGGCGGTCTACATGACCGGCGCCGGCACGGCCGCGACCCTGGGCTATCCCGACTATGGCCTCGTGACGATGTCGGAGATGGCCGACAACGCCGGCCGCATCGCCACGGCGATCAAGCTGCCCGTGATCGCCGATGCCGACACCGGCTATGGCAACGAACTCAACGCCATCCGCACCGTGCGCGAGTACGAGAAGCGTGGCGTCGCCGGCATCCATATCGAGGATCAGGGCTTCCCCAAGAAGTGCGGCCATCTCGAGGACAAGACCATCGTGCCGCTCGAGGACTATGTCGCCAAGATCCGTGCCGCAGTGAGCGCCAAGGTCGATCCCAACTTCCTGATCATCGCCCGCACCGATTCGCGCGCCGTGCTGGGCTTCGAGGAAGCGATCCGCCGCGCCAACGCCGCGATCGACGCCGGCGCCGATATGGCTTTCGTCGAGGCGCCGCAAAATCTGGAAGAGACGACCGCGGTGCCGAAGCTGGTCAAGGGACCGTGCATGCTGAATATGGTGTGGAAGGGCAAGACGCCCGACCTCTCGATGGACGAGGCGGCGAAGCTCGACTACGCCTTCATGATCCTGCCGGGCCTGCTGACCCGCACGATCGTCGGCGCCTGCGATGCCGCGCTCGCCGAGCTCAAGGCCAAGGGCCGCCATCCGGTGCCACAGTCGAACATCACGCCGCAGCAGGGCTTCAACCTGAACGGCGCCGCCGAATGGGACCGCTATCGCACCGAGTTCCGCGAGACCACCAAGCAGGCGGCGGAGTAGGTCTTTCGCTGGGGGCGCGCCACTCCGAGGCGCGTCATGATCATGATCCCGCTACGGAGTGGCGCGCGCCCGGCAGAAGAATCAGAACAGCTTGCCGCCGTTCGGCACGGCTTTGTCCGGCACGACCAGCACGACCGAGCCGTCGCCGTCGGGGAAGCCCAGCGTCAGCACCTCGGACATGAACTTGCCGATCTGGCGCGGCGGGAAATTCACCACCGCCGCGACCTGACGGCCGACCAGCTGCTCGGGCGTGTAGTGCACGGTGAGCTGGGCCGACGATTTCTTGACGCCGATCTCCGTCCCGAAATCGATCTCGAGGCGAATCGCAGGCTTGCGCACGCCCTCGAGCGGCTGGGCGGCGCGAATGGTGCCGACCCGGATGTCGACCCTCTCGAAATCGGCGTAGGTGATTTGAGTCATGCCGGCACTGTAGACGAGACAAACAAAAGGGGCTGCCCTTTCAGGCAGCCCCTCTTGGCCGTCCGGCGCGATGCGCCGTTCGGTCTTACTTCTTGTTGGCGAGCGCGGCCTTGACCTCTTCGGTCAGCTCAGCGACGCGGGCGTTGAGGGTCGCGAACGCATCGGCCTGGCCCTTGGTGTAGAGGTCAGCCAGCTCCTTGGTGTTGGCGATCGCCATGTCGTAGCTCTTCTTGGCGAAGTCGATCTGCTTGGCGGCCTTCTCCTCGATCGTGGCGGCGCCGAGGACGTCGCTGCCGTACTTGGAGAGGTCTTCCATCGCGGCGCGGAGCATGTCGCTCTGGCGCTGCGCAATGGTCTTGATCGACTCGACGGTGGCGGTCGAGGCGGTGGTCATCGCCGCAAAATTCTTGCGGCCGGTCTCGACCGCGGTCTCGACGTTGACCATCGGCAGCTTGAACTCGCCGGTGAACTTGGTGAAGTCGAAGTCGAACGGATTCTTGAAGGCGCCGTTGGCGAACATTGAGGGCTCCTGAAACTGGGGCGGACGGGGGAGGGACGGGTACTGAAACTCTCGGCGCCGCCTTATGCTGCGGTGCACAACGAGGAATTTAGATCGGAGGCCCTGTAAGTCAAGGAGTTTTTGTGCAGCGCACAAAATCTTCATTCCGTGCGCGGCTCGCTCACCGGCTCTCGTCTGGAAACCTTATATCTTTCAAATGTTTGTGCCCAACGCTCGGCCGCCTTGAGGCGGCTGTCCAGGGCCGCCATGGTTTTGGAGAGGTCGGCCGAGTCATCGCCGTCGAACACCCTCGATACCGCTGTGTAGATCGCCAGCAGTCCATTCTGCCGCACTGCACCTGAAACGCCCTCGCTGGGAAGGCCGGCGGCCTCCAGCATGGCGGCCATCGAGCGGCGCACCGTCGGCGCCAGTGCGAGCGCCAGCAAGGGATCGCGCCGCGCCGTCCGGATGATCGAGCGCACCGCTTCGCGATGAGGCTTGAGCGCGTCGTAGCGGCGCATCATCACGTCGAACAGCCGGTCACGCGCCGTTTCCTCGGGATCGATCTGGCGCGGTGTGCCGGTCAGCACCGCGGCATCGACCCGCGCCATGACGCCTGCAATCAGCGCAGTTTTGTCGGGATAGAGCCGGTAGAGATCGGCGAGGCTCGTATCGGCCACCGCCGCCACGTCGCGCAGCGTCACCTCGCGGTAGCCCTTGTCGGCCACTAACGTGAGGAAGGCGTCGAGGACGGTATCGGCGGACGCAGTCATTATCCCGCAAGCTCCTTCGAACGCCGCGAGGCTGCC
>DASXQC010000133.1:0-7567 GCA_036493235.1 Reyranella sp. | reverse complement strand
CTCGACAGCTGGGCGATGTCGCGCGGCATGCTGGCGGACCTCGTCGTGCGCCATCCTGCGGACCTGGTCGTCACCGAAGGTGTGATGGGTTTGTTCGACGGCGCGGGCGGGCGTGGCGGCACGGCGGACATCGCCGCAACGCTGGGCTGGCCTGTGGTGCTGGTGCTCGACGTGAAAGGGCAGATCGAGACGGCGGCGGCGGTCGCTGCGGGCTGTGCCAGCTTCCGCGACGATGTCGGCATTGCGGGTGTGATCCTCAATCGCGTCGCGAGCCCCCGTCATCTGGCAATGATCGAGCGGGCGCTCGAGCGGGCCGGCGTCAAGCTGTTCGGCGGTTTGGCGAACGATGCGCGGTTCGCGTTGCCCGAGCGGCATCTCGGCCTGGTGCAGGCGGTCGAGACCGTCGATCTCGAGGCGCGGCTTGATGCGATCGCCGATGCGCTGGAGCATGCGCTGCCACTCGATGCGATCCGTCATGCCGCGCGACCAGCGAAGCTAGGCGAGCCCTCGCAGGAAGGACTGCGCCCGCCGGGCCAGCGCATCGCCGTGGCGCGCGATCGGGCGTTCTCGTTCCTGTATCCGCATCTGCTCGATCAATGGCGGTCGGCCGGCGCGGAGATCCTGCCGTTTTCGCCTCTGGCGGATGAAGCGCCCGACCCGAGCGCCGATTCGATCTGGCTGCCCGGCGGCTATCCCGAGCTGCATGCCGGCAGGCTCGCGGCCAACGCGCGCTTTCTCGATGGCCTGCGACGGGCGACGGTGCCGATCCATGGCGAGTGCGGCGGTTACATGGTGCTGGGGCAGGGGCTGGAAGATGCCGACGGCCGGCGTCACGCCATGGCGGGGCTGCTTCAGCTCGAGGCGTCTTTTGCCCAACGTCGCCTGCACATCGGTTATCGCCGCGCGCGCCTGAAAGCCGACTGCGTTCTGGGCCCGGCCGGAACCGAGATCATGGGCCATGAGTTTCATTACGCCCGCACGCTGTCGATCGGCGACGAGCCACTGGTCGATTGCCAGGATGTCTCGGGGACTGCCGTAATCGAGGCGGGCGCGCGCCGCGGTTCGGTGAGCGGCACGTTCTTCCACGCCATCAGCACGAGGCCCGCATGACGCCGGGACACAAGCCGTTCGATGAGACCTTCCGCAAGACCTTCCGCGACCTTGTGTTGTGGCGTCGCGACGTCCGCCGCTTCCGGACCGATCCGGTGCCGGAGAGCTTGCTCGACGACCTGATCGAGCTCGCCACGCACGCGCCGTCGGTCGGCCTCAGCCAGCCCTGGCGCTTCGTGAAGGTGAAGTCGCCCGAGCGCCGGCGCGCGGTGTGGGAGAGCTTCGCCAGGGCCAACGAGCGCGCGCTTGGCGGCTACGAGGGCGAGCAGAAGGCGACCTACACCAATCTCAAGCTCGCCGGGATGAAGGAGGCGCCGATCCATCTCGCCGTCTTCTCCGACGAATCGACGGCGACCGGCAGCGGGCTCGGCCGGCAGACCATGCCGGAGACGTTGCGCTACTCGGTGGTGGCGGCGGTGCAAACGATGTGGCTCGGCGCGCGCGCCGAAGGACTGGGTATGGGCTGGGTGTCGATCCTCGATCCGGCCGAGGTGACGCGCGTGCTCGACGTGCCGGAAGGCTGGCGGCTGGTCGCTTATCTCGATCTCGGCTGGCCGGCCGAGGAGCATCTCGATCCCGAGCTCGAGCGCCATCACTGGGAGCAGCGCCACTACACAGGCGATCTCGTCTTTACCCGTTGACGCTTTGCAGACCCGCTGCCACTAATTCGCCTTAGTGGTTCCCGCAAGGGATCAAAAGGGAACGCGGTGCATGCCGCGGCTGCCCCCGCAACTGTAAGCGGCGAGTGCTTCGACCGTTACACCACTGGAAGGCTTCGGCCTTCTGGGAAGGTGGTCGAAGGCAAGGACCCGCGAGCCAGGAGACCTGCCACTAACCGCGGTCATACGCGAACGCATCGGGCGGGGTGTCCTGGTGGGATGGTCGCTTCGCTTCCGGAAGGGAGCGGAAGGCCGGGGTTCGCGGTGACGGTCGACGTGCCGCGAGTCTGCCAGTGTCCATTTCCCCATTTCCGATCTCAGAATCCGTCCTCGATCCGCTCGAGCTCTATGCCTCGGCGATCGATACCTCCGACTACGTTTCGCGTGTGAGCCCGCCGGTGCGCCGGCTCGTGCCCGACATCGGCAAGCTGCTCGATGTCGGCGCGGGCGGCGGCCAGCTCGGCGCTTCGCTGCAGGATCGCACCCTGCCGTGGACCGCGATCGAGCCGTCGCCGACCATGCGCGCGCGGCTTCAGCGCCTGCATGTGCCGCCGCACATCGTCGCCAGCGGCTGGGACAAGGCGTGGATTGCTCGCCAGTCCCACGACACCGTGCTGGCCGCGACCATGCCGGCGTTCTTCGATCACACCGAAGCCTTCCTGGCGCGCTGCCGCGAGTGGGCGCGCCGGACAGTGGCGTGGGTCGTGCCGGCGCATGCCGGTCCGCGCGGCCTCGTCTTCGCCGGCTGCCTGCCGGGCGAGTGGCATCGCGAGGACGAAACGCCGGGCATCGACCTCGTGCTGAAGAACCTCGATGCTTCGTCGCGGCCGGACGAGATTGCCTTCGTCGACTGGACCTTCTCCGGCGTGGTGCAGAACCTGCCGCGACTTGCGGCCTATCTTGCCGATCGACTCGGCTGGCCGCCGACCGATGAGCGACGACCGCGATTGCTGGCGCATCTCAAGGCGCAGGCGAAGCCCGACGCCGCCGGCCTTCGGCTCAACATCGCGCGCAAGTCCGCCGTTCTGGTGTGGAGGGTCGCATGAAGACCCAAACCCTCGCGCTCGCCTCCGTCGCCGTCGTCCTCGGCGCCACCTCTTCGCTCGCCCAGACGAATACCGGCCAGACGAGCACCATCCAGACGGTCATCGGCCAGATGAATAGTGCTGACGCGAACACAGCCCAGGTGGGCACCGCCCAGACCGTCACCGTCCAGCCGAATATCGCCCAGACCACGGCTCCGAACACAGCACAGACGCCGTCGTACCAGATGCAGGAGACCGTCGTCACCGCGACCGGCCGGCCGGAAGAGGTGGCCAAGATCGCCGGCACCATCCAGGTCATCCCGCAGGAGCGCATCGCCCACTCTTCGGCCAAGTCGGTGACCGACCTGCTGGCTGAGAACGCGGTCGGCTTCATGAGCGAATGGACCGCAGGCCAGACCTCGATCAACATCCGCGGCGCCTCGACCGACGGCCAGGGCCGCGATTTCAAGAGCCAGGTGCTGGTCCTGATCAACGGCCATCGCGCCGGCACCGCCAACGTCTCCAAGCTGTCGCCGGCCGACGTCGAGCGCATCGAGATCGTGCGCGGGCCCTCGTCGGTGGTCTACGGCAGCCAGAACATGGGCGGCGTGATCAACATCATCCTCAAGACCGGCCTCACCGCGCCAGGCACGCTGCTCGAGGCCAGCACCGGTTCGTGGCTGCTGGCTCAGGGCCGGGCGCAGACCGGCGGCACCAGCGGCAAGTACGACTGGTATGTCGGTACCGAAGGCGGCTCGCGGGGCGACTACAATCGCAGCGGCAACGTCACCGAGCAGAATACCCACTGGACGCGCTACGGCGGCACTGGCTCCTTCGGGCTGCAGATCGACGACAATCAGCACGTCAATCTCACGGTCCGCAGCGACGGCATCTACAACGCCGGCTTCCGCGGCTCGGCCAGCAACGTGTACGACTTCGACAACCGCTACAACCAGTCGATCGACTTGACCTACAACGGCAAGACGCCCGATGGGCGTGGCAGCCTGATGTTCCAGGGCTACTACGTTCGCGACGTCGACGATCTCAACCAGCAGGTCCCGCTCAGCGCCGCCAATGCCTTCGGCGCGCGCTCCTATGTCGACCGCAACCGGCGCCAGCTCGATATCGTCGGCACCCGCTTCCAGCCGGGCTTCAAGCCGTGGTCGACCAACGAGCTGCTGTTCGGCATCGACTACGAGCACAGCACGGTCCGGTCCGACCGCTATCGCCTGACCAACCTCCCCGCCAACCAGCTCTCGCCGGCGGACAACAATCAGACCGAGAACGTCTTCGGCTTCTATGTCGAGGATGCCCAGCACTTCTGGGACGACCGGATCACGGTGCGTGGCGGTGTGCGGCAGACCTACGGCAACACGGCGATCGATTGGACGCCGAACGCGCCGACCCTGCTGTCGGGCGCCAACAACTACCAGGCCACCACCTGGTCGGTGGGCGCGACGCTGGCCGCTACCGACTGGCTCAACCTGCGCGCCGGTGCGTCGACCGGCTTTCGCGCGCCGACCGGTACCGAGCTCGGCGCCAACTTCACGGTGGCGCCGATCGGCACCACCACGACCTTCGGCAATCCGAACCTGAAGCCCGAGACGGCGACCCAGATGGAGCTGGGCGGAACGGCGAACTGGAATGGCGGCCGCTTCGACCTGGCGCTGTTCCAGAACATCATCAACAACCGCATCACTCCCGTGACGGTCTCGCAGGTCGGCACGACGATCATCGCGCAGCAGCAGAACAATCCCGGCAACATCGTCGTGCAGGGCTTGGAGATCCAGAACGATACCAGTGTCATTCGCACGCTGGGCCTCAAGGTGCCCGAGACCTGGAACTGGAACGTGTTCGGCAACGGCTACTACAACTTCAAGATGATCGACTATGGCGCGCCGCCGGCATTCGGCACGGACACCGCCACGCGCATGTACCAGTACGAGCTCGCTCTCGGCACGCGCTTCGGCCAGACCGCGATCGAGATGCCGTGGAATTTCCAGGTGATCGGCATCTTGCGCGGACCGATGTGGTACAACACCGAGGAAGCCCTGAACCCGCTGCTCTACCCGGGCCAGATCCGCAGCTCGACGGTCTATCGCAAGGAGCCGTTCTGGGTCTTGAACATGCGCGGCGAGCTCGAGGTCAGGAAAGGGTTCACGGTGTTCGCCGCGATGAACAACATCTTCGACGTCAACGCCCATCCGATCTTCATAGGCATCGACAACACGCAGTGCGGCGACAACTACTCACTCCAGAACGGCGCTTGCGGCAACTCGATGCCGGGCCGCGAGGTGATCGTGGGCGGCCGGGTGCAGTTCTGATGCTCTTGTGGACCGCGCGCATCCTGCGCGCTCATGAGGCGCGCTGGAAGCGCGCGGTCCATCTGAGCGTGACCCTGGCGGCCTTCGCCCTCCCGGCAGCCGCCCAGCCCCTCACCGTGCACGACTCCTTCGGCCGCGCCGTCACCGTGCCGGCGCCGCCGCAGCGCATCATCCCGATCTTTGCGTCCAACGTGGAGATCGTAGCGTCGCTGGGCTTGGCCGACCGCATCGTTGGCATCGAGGCCTATACTCGCTATCCGCGCGAGGTGCTCGACCGGCCATTGGTCGGCGGAAGGCTGGGCTTCTCGGCCGATGCCGTGGTGGCGCTGCAGCCCGATCTCGTCGTGGTCACGCCGTCGCGCCAGGCAGCGAACCAGCTGATCGATCCGATGGAGCGGATCGGCGTACCGATCCTGGTGCTGCTGCAGCGGAGTGTGCCGGAGATACTCGACAACATCCGCCTGATAGGGCGCGTCGCCGGCGTATCCGAGCGCGGCGAGGAGGTCGTGGCGCGCTTCCAGGCGCGGCTCGACGCGGTGAAGCGCAAGGTCGAGGGCCAGCCCGAGCCCAGCGCGATCATGATCACCGGCCGGCTGGGCAACGGCCTGATGCTGGTGGCGCGCGAGGGCACCTATACCGGCGATGCGATGCGGCTGGCCGGCGCGCGCTTTGCCCTGCAGGGCACCAGGACGCTGGCGCAGGTCTCGCCCGAGGCGATCCTCAACGCCGATCCCGACGTGCTGCTGTGGGCCGGCAACGAGCGCGATCTCAAGGAACTGATCGCCCAGCCGGGCTGGGTCGACATGCGGGCGGTCAAGAGCAAGCGCGCTCGCGCCGTGAGCCGAGTCGAGCTGCTGATCCCCGGCCCGCGCACGATCGACGGCATCGAGCATCTCGCGGCGATCTTCCATCCATGAAGGCATGGCCATGAAGGTGTGGCTCGGCCTCGCCGCGATGCTGCTGCTGGCGATGATCGTCGCGGCCTGTGCGGGAAACCAATGGGCCTCGCCCGCCGACCTCCTGCGCGCAATCGATGGCGACCAAGCGCTGCGCAGTCGCCTGCTGCTCGACTGGCGCCTGCCGCGCGTCGTTGCGGCGGCGTTCGTCGGCGCGCTGCTCGGGCTGGGCGGCACGATCTATCAGGGCGTCTTCCGCAATCCGCTCGCCGAGCCGTACCTGCTGGGCTCGGCCGGTGGCGCGGCGCTGGGCGCCACCGTCGCTCTGCTGGTGCCATTTGCGATGCCGCAGAGCTGGCTGCTGCCGCTGCTCGCTTTCGCCGGCGCCTGGGGCGCAACGATGCTGGTGATCGGCATCAGCCGCGTCGCCGGCGCAGTCGATGCCGCGGGCCTGCTGCTGGCCGGCGTCGCGGTCGCGGCGATCCTGGGCGCGTTGCGCTCGTTCCTGATGCTGGCGCTGTCCGACGAGACGGTGAGCCTGCAGGTCGTGTTGAGCTGGGTGCTGGGCGGTGTGCAGACGCCGACCTGGCGGGGCGTCGGCGTGCTGGTGCTGATCACGTTGGCCTGCCTCGCGCTTTCGCACACTCTGGCGCGCAAGCTCGACGTGCTGGGGCTGGGTGAGACGATGGCGGTCGCGTTTGGCCTCGACGTCAATCGCTTCGTCATGCTCGCCGTGCTGGCAGGCTCGGTGATCGTCGCGGCCGCCGTTGCGTTCGGCGGCCTCGTCGCTTTCGTCGGCCTTGCCTCGCCGCATGTCGCCCGCTGGCTGGTGGGACCCTTGCATCGCCCGCTGCTGCCGGCCTCGGCGCTGGTCGGTGCGATTGTGGTCGTCCTGGCCGATGCGATCGCGCGCTCGGCGCTGCCGCCGGCTGAAATTCCCCTCGGACTTGTGACCGCCGTCGCCGGCGGGCCCTTCTTCATTTTGCTGCTTGCACGAAGGTTGCGGTCGCCATGAGTGCGCTTTCGGCGGAAAACCTGCAGGTTGCCCGCGGCAAGTCGACGCTCTTGCGGCAGATATCACTGAATTTCGATGCAACCGAATCGGTTGCCATAATTGGGCCCAATGGCGCCGGTAAGTCCACGCTCCTGAAGGCGCTCGCAGGCACGATAGCGCCGACGGAAGGTCGGGTGCGACTGGGCGGGCGCAACCTGGCCGAACTTCCGGCGGCAGAGCGGGCGCAATCGATCGGTTTCCTGCCACAGCATTTCGAGCCGCACTGGGACTTGGGTGTGGCTGAGCTTCTGGAGATCGGCGCTGCTCGGTCGCATGACCTCGCGGCGGATACTCTGGAAAAGACGGTGGCTGCCTTCGAGCTTGGGGGCCTTGAACGACGGCGCTGGTCGACCCTCTCGGGGGGCGAACGGGCCAGGGTTCTGTTGGCGATGGTGCTGGTGGTCGATCCGCCGGTGCTGCTGGCCGATGAACCTGCGGCGAGTCTCGATATCCGGCACCGCCTGGATCTTCTTCGGGCGCTGGCGGACCGCGGACGGAA
>DASXQC010000132.1:0-15476 GCA_036493235.1 Reyranella sp. | reverse complement strand
TCGGGGTCGATCACGTGGCGCTGCTCGACGCCATAGGGCATGTCGCGCCGCGCGCGGGGATTTCGGGCGATCCAGTCTTGGGTCATGATGCTTCCAATGAGGATCATTAACTGGATTGCGTGGGCCTGTCTCGCGGCGCTGTCCGTCACTTCTGCATGGGCGCAAGACTCGGGCTTCAGCTGGCCGATCAGCCGCCAGACCTTCACGATCGAAGACAAGGGCGCCTGGACCGGGACGTTCGAGCTGGAACGCACTGCGCACGATGCCGTCGCGGCGCGCAGCGGCGCGCGGGTCGACATCTCCTACACCGCGGGCCAGGCGACGATCGAGATCCTCGAAGCGGTGACGGTCAAGGCCGACGGCCGGCGCATTCCCGTTACGCCCGACAAGATCTTCGACATCGCGCCGCAGGCCGCGCGGAAGGTCGCGATGTACACCGACGCGCGCACCAAGAGCATCGTCTTCCCCGATGTCAGCGCCGGCGACACGGTGCGCTACGTCTACCGCCTGAAGCATTTCGCCTCGACCTGGCCGGGATTCTCCTGGGCCGTGCCGATCCGTCCGTCGATGCGGGTCAGGAACGCCGAGACGATCATCGAGCATGCCGCAAATCTGCCGTTCGCGGAGGAGCATCACGGCGTCGACTACCGGCGGGAGACGGTCGGCGACCGGGTGCGCGAGACCTTCACCTGGAGCAACGACAAGAAGGTGCCCGACGAGCCCGGCGATACGTCCGATTACGACTGGGCGCGACGCTTCGCGGTATCGACCTTCCAGTCCTATGCCGAGATCGGCGATGACTACGGCCGGCTGCATGCTGCGGCGGCCATAGTAACGCCCGCGGTATCCGCGCTGGCGACGAAGATCGTCGGCACGGTGACCGAACCGCGCGAGCAGGCACGGTTGTTGTCCGAATGGGTATCGCAGAATGTCCGGTATGTCGCGGTCTCGATCGGGCAGGGCACGCTCGCGCCCACGCCGGCCGACGAGACGATCGCCAACCGCTACGGCGACTGCAAGGCGCAGACGGCGCTGCTGGCGGCGTTGCTGGCGGCGCGCGGCATCGAGAGCGAGCCGGCGCTGATCCAGTCCAGCGTGCCGCGCTACACGCTCACCGAAGTGCCGGTGGCGGACTTCAACCACGTCATGCTGCACCTGCCGGCGTTCGATCTGTATGTCGATCCGACGGCCTATCTCGCCGCATTCGGCGTCCTGCCGTGGTCGAACTACGACAAACCGGTGCTGCTGGCGGCCGTCGGCCACTCCCGCCTCGCGCGCACGCCGGTGCTGCGCACAGACGACAATCTCGTCGAGGTCACGACGCATGCCGAGATCTCGGACGACGGCCATATCACCGGCACGACGTCGGAGCATGCGACCGGCGCGATGGCGAGCGCCCTCAAGGCCTGGACCGCGCTCGATCTCGACGAGGCGCGGGCGACGAAGCAGCTCAACTTCTTCGACGGGCCGGGCACCGGCAAGTGGCTCGACCCGGTGCGCAACGATGCGGCGAACGATGTGTCGCTGAAGAGCGAATTCGCCATGGCCGACACGATCGATCTCGCCGCCGGCGAGGCGCTGGTGCCGCCGCCTGGCCTGCGCTTCCTCGCCCGGCCGGGCACGATGCTGATGGGCACGCACGACACGCCGCGCACGCATCCTTTCCCCTGCTATGCCGGCCGCCAGGTCGAGACGCTCGAGGTCGTGGTGCCGGCGGGCTTCAAGCCGCAGCGCTTGCCGCACGACCGTGCGTTCGAGACGGCGATCGCCACCTACAGCGCGCGCTATGCGTTCCGCGACGGAACCTTGACGGTGCGCCGGGAGTTCGTCGCACGGCCCCGGCAGCAGGTCTGCACGCCCGAGCAGAGCCACGAGATGGCCGACCTGTTGTCGCGCATCCGGCGCGACTACGCCTCGGTGGTGTTGTTCGACCGGGCGTCTTAGGCTGTCACAAACGGAGTGCCCGCCATGAAGGTGAACGTCGAGATTAACTGCACGCCCGAGGAGGCCCGCGCCTTCTTCGGCCTGCCCGATCTCGGGCCGATGCAGCAGCGCGTGATGGGCGAAATCGAGGAACGGCTGCGCTCCAGCCTGAACGCCATGAATCCGGAGACGATCTTCAAGACCTGGCTGCCAGCCTCGATGCAGGGCGTCGAGCAGATGCAGCAGCTGCAGCAGACCTTCTGGTCGCAGCTCGCCAACATCGCCCAGGGTAAGAAAGAGTAAGGGCAAGAAGGAATAGGGGACAAGAAGGATGAGCGACCGCGACAAGCCGAACGATCCGGCACCCTACTACGAGGCGCATGTGTTCTGCTGCACCAACAAACGGCCGGCCGGCCATCCGCGCGGCTGCTGCGCCGACAAGGGCAGCGAAGGCCTGCGTGACTACATGAAAGACCGTGCGCGGGCGCTCGGCCTCAAGAAGGTGCGGGTCAACATCGCCGGCTGTCTCGACCGCTGCGAACTCGGGCCGACCGTGGTGATCTATCCGGAAGGCGTCTGGTACACGGTGGCGAACCAGCAGGATATCGACGAAGTGCTGCAGACCCACCTCGTCGAAGGCGGCCGCGTCGAGCGGCTGATGCTGAAGACGACCGACAAGCTACCGAAAGACCGCTTGAAGGCGGCGGAGTAGCAACTCTCATGTTCCTCTCTCCCGCTAGGGAAAGAGGAAAAAGAATCATTCCAGAAGCTCGCCCAGCCGCTTGATCACGCGCGTCGGCTTGGCCGTGGCGTGCGGCGGGATGCCGGCCTCGAACGGGTCGTACCAGATGCCGCACAGGCCGAGCTTCTGCGGCGCCTCGACTTCCCATTCATAGTTGTCGCCGACCATCCAGGCATCGCAGGCGTCGCAGCCCAGCCGCTCGAGCGCGTGGCGGTAGACGTCCGGCTCGGGCTTGCCCATGCCGAACTCGCCCTCGATCTGGATGTGGTCGAAGCGATGGCTGAGGTCGAAGCGCTCGATCTTGGCGCGCTGGAATTCGGCGGCGCCGTTGGTCACCAGGGCGAGCCTCACACCATGCTGGCGCAGCGCATCGACCGTGGCATGGGCGTCGGGATAGAGCCGGTACTCGGCGCGGCGCAATTCCGTGAAGGCGTCGGCAATGTGGTCGGCCAGAGTCTCGTCCTCGTAGCCGAGCCGTGACAGGCCGCGTCGCACCGACAGGCGGCGGGCGCCGCCAATGTCGAGCCGCCACTTCGCCGCTGCGGTGCGGTCGCTCCAGAAGGCGCGCGCCTCCTCCATGATCGCCAGCCGCACACGCTCGATCGCCGCGGCGTCGTGCGCGTCGAGATGGGCGGCGAAGAAATGCAGCAGACGCGTCCACGCCTCTTCCGGCTGCGCGTAGGCCCGGATCAGCGTGTCGTCGAGGTCGAACAGGATGGCGCGAGGAAGTTTCGCCATCAGTTGGTTTGCCCCATCAGTTCGTTTGTGACGAAGCGAAGTTGCTCGGCGCCGGGCTGACCACCACGCCACGATCGCCCTGTACCTCGATCACCGCCAGGGCGCGCTCGACGCGGCCGTCGGGCAGCAGGCGGAACACACCGTCGACGCCCGACCAGCCGTTGGGATTGGCGATCGCCTCGGCCGAGAAGTCGCCGCCCGGCTTCACCCGCGCGAGTTGGGCGGCCAGCGAGACGGCGTCATAAGCGAGCGTCGCCAGCCGGTGCGGCGGCCGGCCGTAGGTCGCGACGTACTTGCGCTCGAAGTCGGCACGCCGCGCCGGATCGGGCGCCGCGTACCAGGCGCCGCGCATCATCGGGTCCGAACCGATGCCTGGCGTATCCCACACGCCGGTGCCGATCAGCTGCACCGACTTCGGTTCGACGCCGTTGGCGCTGAGCGAGGCCAGCACGGTGTTGAGCCTGGGCGGCGCGATCGGCAGCAGGATGGCAAGCTTGCCCTCGCCCGTGGTGGCGTCGGCCAGCCGCTTGGCGGCAATCGAGATGTCGCTGCCTTCGTCATAGGTCTCGGTGGCGACCACCGTGCCGCCGCGCACCGCGACATGGCTTGCGAGGGTGCTCGCCATCTGCTGGCCGTAGGTGCTGCGTGGCGCCAGCACGGCGAAGCGCTTGATGCCGGTCGAAACGGTGTAGTCGACGACGCGGCGTACCTGCGGTGGGGCGGCGATGCCCATCACCCACAGGCCGGGCTGGGCGACGCTCTCGTCGTTGGAGAAGGCGATGATGTTGGTACGGTCCTGGCGACGCAGCGGCGCGAGGGCGGTTGCCGAGGCGCCGAACAGCGGCCCCAGGATCAGCGCGCAGCCGTCGGTCTGCGCGCGCTTGTAGGCCTGGATTGCCGCGTCGCCGCTTTCGCCGGCATCGTAGGCGGCGAGCGCCAGGTCCTTGGCGCCGGCGTCGAACAGGGCGAGCTCGGCTGCCTGTTGCATCGACTGGCCGATCGGCGCGCTGCGTCCGCTGAGCGGCAGCAGGAGCGCGATGCGCGCCTTGCCGGACGCGGTGGTCGGCGAGCCGGCCACAGGTCCGGTGGGCTTCGGCGGGGCCACGGGCGTGCTAGGCTGTGGCGTTTCGGTGCAGGCACCCAGAAGAAAGGCGATGGTCGCTAGCGCGAGGAGGGGACGCATCGGCGGCTGGACTCCGGGTGGCGGGAATTTACATGAACGAGAACGAAGGCTCCCAAGCTACCGGCCGGCAGGGCGAAGGTAAACCGCCGGCCCATGCGTCGGACCGTCCGCTTGCGCCCGGTCTCCATATTGTCGCGACACCGATCGGTAACCTGCGCGACATCACCCTGCGAGCGCTGGATACATTGCGATTGGCCGACCTGATCGCCGCCGAGGACACGCGCGTCTTCGCCAAGCTCGCCAGCGCCCACGGCATCGCCAACCCTACGGTGTCCTACAGCGACGCCACCCAGGACGCCAACGAGCCGCGGATCCTGCGGGCTTTGGCCGAGGGCAAGCGGGTGGCGCTGGTGTCAGACGCCGGCATGCCGCTGATCTCCGACCCCGGCTATCGCCTGGTGCGTGCGGCGCTGGAGGCGGGCCATGCGGTGACCGCGGCACCCGGACCGTCGGCGGTGCCGATGGCGCTGGCGTTGTCCGGCCTGCCGACCGACCGCTTCTTCTTCGGCGGCTTCCTGCCGGCAAAATCTGTCGAGCGGCGGCGTGCGATCGGTGACGCGGCCCTCATCCCGTCGACCGTAATATTTTTCGAAGCGCCGCACCGGCTGGCGGCCTCGCTGGCCGATCTCGCCGAGCTGCTGGGCGACCGCCCTGCCGCGGTGGCGCGCGAGCTCACGAAATTGTTCGAGGAGGTCCGCCGCGCGCCGCTCGGTGCGCTTGCGTCGCACTACGCAGCCCAGGCCGAGGTCAAGGGCGAGATCGTCATCGTGATCGGGCCGCCCGGCGAGGCGGCCGCGCCGTCGGCCGAGACGCTCGATGCCGCGTTGCGGCAAGCGCTGGAGCAGGTGTCGGTCAAGGATGCCGCTGCGGAAATCGCAGCGCGCTTTGGACTTCGGCGCCGTGAGGTTTATGCTCGCGCCCTCGAGCTCAAGCGTCAGGGTATGCCATGACCATCGAGACCCGTCGTCAAGCCCATCGCCTCGGCCATGCTGCCGAGTGGCGTGCGGTCTGGCGTCTGCGGCTCGCCGGCTACTCGATCCTGGCGCGGCGCTACAAGACCAAGCTGGGCGAGATCGACATCGTCGCGCGGCGGGGCGGCGTGCTGGCCTTCATCGAGGTCAAAGCGCGGGCCGACATGGAACGCGCCGGCTACGCGCTTTATGGCCGCCAGTTCGGCCGGGTCTCGGCAGCGGCCAGCCTGTACGTGGCGCGCCATCCGCAATACGCCGCGCACTCGCTGCGCTTCGACGCCATGCTGGTGGCCGGGCTCTGGCCACGGCACCTGCCGGATGTCTGGCGCGCGCCGGAGTAGGTCGTGTCACAAGAGGCGAGCGTGACAGCCGCCGAGCTCCGGCGGTTGCGCGATCTTTGTGCCGCTGGCGACCGGATCGATCTCCTCGAGGCGGCGCTCACCCTCAGCACCCTGCAGCGCGACGAGCCGATCGACACCGCGCCGCTGCGCCAGCACGTCACCGCGATCGCGGCCGAGCTCGCCGACCTGGTGCATCGCCGCGGCGCGCTGCCCGAGCGGCTGGGCGAGGTGATCGCCGAGGCCTACGGCTATCGCGGCGACAACGAGACCTACGACGACCTGCAGAACGCCGACGTCGCGCGTGTGCTGGAGCGGCGCAAGGGCCTGCCGGTCGCGCTGTCGATCCTCTACCTGCACATCGCGCGGGGGCAGGGCTGGGACGCCGAGGGCCTGGCGTTCCCCGGCCACTTCCTGATCCGGGTCGGAATCGAGGGTGCTCGCCACGTGCTCGACCCGTTCAACGACGGACAGGTGATCGAGCCGCCGGCGCTGCGCGCGCTGCTGCAGCGGGTGCTGGGCCCCAATGCCGTGCTGGCGCCCGAGCATTTCGATGCGGTGCCCGACCGCGACGTGCTGTTGCGGCTGGAGAACAACGTGCGCCTGCGGCTCGCCAAGCGCGAGGACTGGCCGGGCTCGGCGCTCTCGCTCGACCGCATGCTGGCGATCGCGCCGGACCGGCCGGAACTGCTGTTCGAATCGGGCCAGATCAACGCGCGGCTCGACAAGCGCCGTGCCGCGATCGCCGCCTTGGAGCGCTTCCTTGCCACAGAGGCTGCAAAAGCCGACCCGACCTGGAGCGAGCGCGCCTCTCAACTGTTGCAGGAGCTGCGGCGCGGGCTTAACTGACACCCCGAAGGGGAGAACCGCATGACGCTCAAGGTCGCCATCCAGATGGACCATGTGTCCACCATTGACATCGATGGCGATTCCACTTTCGTGCTGGGCCTGGAAGCCGAGAAGCGCGGCTACGAAGTCTGGCACTACACGCCGCCTGACCTGATGTTCCGCGACCGCAAGGTGCTGGCGCGCGCACAACCGATGAAGCTCAGGCGCGAGAAGGGCAACCACTTCACGCTGGGTGCAGCCGAGATCGTCGATGTCGCGACCTTCGACGTGGTGCTGTTGCGCCAGGATCCGCCGTTCGACATGTCCTACATCACCACCACGCATCTGCTGGAGCACGTCCATCCAAAGACGTTGGTGGTCAACGATCCGGCGAGCGTGCGTAACGCTCCGGAGAAGCTGTTCGTCACCCACTTCGACAATGTCATGCCGCCGACGTTGATCAGCGCCGACGCGCGCTCGCTGCGCGAGTTCTGGAAGGAGCACGGCGATATCATCCTGAAGCCGCTGTTCGGCAACGGCGGCTCGGGCGTGTTCCGCGTGCGGCCCGACGACGAGAACTTCGCCTCGCTGCTCGAGATGTTCTCGCAGCGCAACCGCGAGCCGCTGATCGCCCAGCGCTATCTCCCCGAGGTGCGCAAGGGCGACAAGCGCATTATCCTGATCGACGGCAAGGCGGCGGGCGTGGTCAACCGCGTGCCGGCGGCGGGCGAGGCGCGCTCCAACATGCATGTCGGCGGCAAGGCGGTGAAGGATGCGCTGACCAAGCGCGACCAGGAGCTGTGCGACCTCATCGGGCCGGAGCTCGCGCGGCTCGGCCTGATCTTCGTCGGCATCGACGTGATCGGCGACTATCTCACCGAGATCAACGTCACCTCGCCGACCGGCCTGCAGCAGATCAACCGATTCGACGGCGTCTGCCTCGAGGCGCAGATCTGGGACCGCATCGAGGTCCGGTATCAGGAGACACGGGGGAAGAGTTCGAAGGAGAAGGCATCATGATCCGCCGTAGCTTCCTGGCATTGACGCTGGCCTTTGCGGCCACGCCGGCCTGGGCACAGTTCGACACGATGACCCAAAAGCCGATCGTCGCGGCGGTGCGCAGCGGCGACGAGGAGAAGGTCCGTCAGTCGCTGCTCAAGGGCGAGAACCCCAACCAGATCGATACCAGTGGCCGGCCGCTCCTGATGGTCGCCGTGATGGACGGCGATATCCCGGTGGTGAAGGCGCTGCTGAACGGCGGTGCGCTGCCCGATGCGATCGACAAGGACGGCTACACCTCGCTGGTCCGCGCCGCCGAGCACGGCGACGTCGACATCGTCGACATGCTGCTGAAGCGCAACGCCCGGCCCGACCTGCAGAGCCGCCAGGGCCAGACCGCGTTGATAGTGGCCTCGCGGCTCGGCTATGCCGAGATCGTCAAGCTGCTGCTGGCGAAGAAGGCCGATCCCAACAAGCCCGACTTCACCGGCCGCACCGCGCTCACTTTCGCCCGCCAGAGCGGCAAGGGCAGCGTCGAGAACATGCTGCGTTCGGCCGGCGGCCACGAATGACCGACGAGCGGCCGCCGGTTGAATCGCGGCCGGCCGCGCCGATCCGGATCACCCACAGCATCGCCATCGATCCGTCGGAGATCGAGGAGAGCTTCGTGCGCGCGGGCGGGCCGGGCGGCCAGCACGTCAACACGACCTCGACCGCGGTCCAGCTGCGCTTCGATGTCCGCGGCTCGCCCAACCTGCCGGACGATGTGCGGCGACGGCTCGAGCGCCTGGCCGGCAGCCGGTTGACGCGCGACGGCGTGCTAGTGCTGCAGGCGCAGAGTCATCGCAGCCAGAAGCGCAATCGCGAGGACGCGCTGGCGCGCCTGGTGGACCTGATTCGCGACGCGGCCCGCCCGCCGGTGCCGCGCAAGAAAACGAGGCCGACTCGGGCCAGCAAGCTGCGCCGGCTCGACACCAAGAAGAAGCATGGGGCGCTCAAGGCGCTGCGGCGCTCGTCGTCGGATTAAGGCGCTCGCGCGGACACTGCAGCCTTTTATGGCAAGTACGTTTCTCTTTGGATGATCCGCCGCCTGCTGCTCGTGCTGGCTTTGTTGACGCCGGCTCCCGCCTTTGCCCAATCCTCCTGGCTCTATGAAATCCGCGGCAGCGTGCTGGCCCACGACGTGCCGATCGTCGCCGGCGGCAAATGGGAGAACGGCGTCAGCCTCAATGCAGAGGTGGCCTTCACGCCGTCGATCCCGCTGTTCGGCGGCAACATCCGGCCGGCCCTGGGCGGCACCTTCACGCCCGACATGCAGACCAGCTGGGCCTATCTCGACATCCGCTGGGAATGGGCCGGGCCGCTCTTCTTCGCCGCGATCGGCGTGGGCCCGTCGATCCATACCGGTGACGAGCTCACCTATTCGAGCCCCGGCCACAAGGCACTGGGCTCGCGCGTGCTGTTTCACATTCCGCTGGAAATCGGCATCCAGGTGACGCCGAACAATCGCGTCGCGCTCTACTACGAGCACGCCTCGAACGGTTTCACCGCCTATCCCAATCCCGGGATGGACAATATCGGCGTGAGGCTAGCGCACCGCTTCTGAGCGGGCCCGTACCGCAACGGGCACCGCTTCGGTCTGCACGGGTGCGTCCCTGCTGACCATCCGCCGCACGACCAGGCCGGCGATCAGCACGATCCCCGAGGCGGTGCCGGACACCGTGAGCGCCCCCGTCCAATCGAACGCCGCATGCCCGCCGACCAGTGCGTGGGCCAGCCACCAGATCGCGTACCCCGCGTGCACCAAACCGCTCGTGATCAGCGCAGTGAGGCCGACCAGAGCCGCAGGCAATGCGTTGTTCACGGTGACTTTTCCTCCTGACGGCGGATGTTTCGGAAGCCGTCGTGCGTTTCGGCAGATCGCATTTGGTTACCCGGCGAACCAGTGACCTTTCTGTGGCTCGTCGGTTCGACGGATGACATATCCTCGCCTAACCACCGGACGTAGCGAGAATCCGCCGACGATGTCATCGGAGCCGGCGCGATCATGCGCGTTGTGTACGACCTCGATGTCGCCCAGGCGGAGGTCGCGCAGTCGCTCCGGATCGCCTTCGACGCCGATTGCCATGCCGAAGAATCGGTCGGGGCCGTGGTGGCCGCGGGTTGCGCCGGGATCATGGTCGGCGACGACCAGCGGCGCGCTCGGCGTGGTTCTGGCGCAGGATCACCGCGTCGGGGAACGGCTTCGGTATGCCTTCGCGCACCAGTTCGAAGCCGGGATGGCCGGTTGGCGCCCCGTAGTGCTCGTAGGGTGCGCGCGGCATCGCGAAGAAGAATCGCGCCGCGTCGGCCGGCCAGCCAGCATGCTGGATCAGCAGGCCGTTCGTTCCCGCGCCTGCCGCGACAGGATGAAGTTGGTCCAGATCGGCTTCTTGATCGCCATCAACGCCATGTCGAACGGCGAGAGATTGTGCTGAGCAATGTGGCGGCCGATCCGCGGGTTGGAGTCGAGCGTCAGCGGCAGTTTACCCATGGGTGGGAAGAAGTTCGGCTGCTCTCCCGAGACCACCCTGACCTTGACGCAGCGGTGACCTGCCTTCAGCCACTCGGCCGGTGTCATGCCGCCGAGATTGACGTTCTGCGCCACCAACTGCGCCGCGAGGCCTGAGAACACCGCGTTGACGTTGAAGCGGAACGCCGCCACGTCGTAGCTCTTGGACATCATGATGTACTGGTCATGGATCGGGGTGGTGTCGGCCGGATCGAAATTGCCGAGCGACGGCAGCGGCATGCCCGGGCTCAGGAAGGTGTTGAAGCGCTTGAAGATGGCGTAGTTGAAGCTGGTGTTGCCCGGCATATGCGCCTCCGTGGCAGGTGCAGGAACGCGCGTTGCGACCGCCGATCGACGGGCGCTCGTCCCGTTCTTCTCGATAGGTCAGTGCTGCTGACCGAAGTGCGCCGCTATTTCGCATGACTGCCCGACATCCCTTGCGTATCGTGGGCTCAGCGAAAGATCCTCCGCTGAACTGGGAGCAGCGGTCGAGGCGTTGGCCCGCGGTGCCGGGATCGCCGGTATTCGTCAAGCTTAAGGGCCGTAGCGTGCTTTGCGTCCAAGCGTATCGATAAGCAATCGATAAGAGACGACTTGGGAGGCAACGATGCGCGTACTGAACCGGCGTTCGGTGTTGCGTGGCACGGCTGGATGGGCGTCGGCGGGAATGATCGCCAGCCCCTTTATCGCCCGGGCACAAGCGAAGACAGCGACCGTGTTGTGGGTCCAGGGCTTCGTCAAGGAAGAGGACGAGGCGTTCAAGAACCTCGTGGCCGCCTACGAGAAGGCGAGCGGCAACAAGATCCAGGCCAGCATTATCCCGTTCGGGCCGGCGATGCAGAAGATCGTCGCGGGCCTGACCAGCGGCGACACGCCCGACGTCATGTTCCACGACATCGCCGACCAGGCGGTCGTGCCGCAGAACACCTGGAACGACAAGCTGATCGACGTGAGCGACGTCGTCGAGACGCAGAAGGATCACCTCCATCCGACGGCGCTGCTGGCGTCCAAGTACTACAACAACGTCACCAAGCAGCGCGGCTACACCTACGTGCCGCTCAAGGCGGCGGTGCTGCCGATCCACGTCTGGAGCTCGATGGTCGAGAAGGCCGGCTTCAAGCTGGATGACGCACCCAAGAACTGGGATGCATTCTGGGATTTCTTCAAGCCGATGCAGAAGAAGCTGCGCGAGAAGCAACGCGGCGTCTACGTGCACGGCCTGCAGCCGACCACCAACGGGCCGGCCGACGGCAACAACACCTTCCACCACTTCCTGATTGCCAACGGCGGCAACGGCATCGTCACCCCGGACGGCCAGGCGCATGTCGACGATCCGCAGGTCAAGGAAGCGGTGATCAAGGCGCTGACCTACATCAGCACGTCCTACAAGGAGGGCTACGTGCCGCCGGGCGCGCTGAGCTGGAGCGACGCCGACGACAACAACGCCTTCCATGCCAAGCAGATCGTGATGGATCTCGACGGCACCATTTCGACCGAGGTCGCGATGATGCACGAGAAGGAAAAATACGACGACGTCGTGACCCTGAAGCTGCCGAACGACAATGCCGGCCAGCCGATGAAGGCGGAGCTCGGCATCGCCGGCGCCTTCATCGCCAAGACCGCGAAGAACGTCCCGGTCGCCAAGGACTTCCTCAAGTACGCGATCCAGCCCGAAGTGGTTAATACCTACCTTAAGACCGGGTTGGGCCGCTGGCTGCCGCCGATGCCGGAGGTGGTCAAGAAGGACCCGTTCTGGCTCAAGGAGGATCCGCATCGCACGGCCTACACCACCGAGGCGCTGATCGACCCGACCGTGCCGAACTATCCGTGCTTCAACCCGGGCTATGCCGAGGTCAACGCCCAGCAGGTCTGGGGCATCGCCGTGGCCGACATCGTCAAGGACGGGATGACGGCGCAGGCGGCGGCCGACAAGGCGCTCAAGCGTATCGGCACGGTCCTGGCGAAGTATCCGGTGGCCAAGGCTTAGGAGTCGCCATGAGCACCCAGACCCTCGATGCCGGCCAGCCCCTCGTACGGCGCCGGCCGCGGCGTCTTCTGTGGCGCGGCGGCCTGCAGGGGTCGGAATACGCGTGGGCGATCGCCTTCACCGTCCCCTACATCGGCCTGTTCCTCGCCTTCGTCGCCTATCCCGTCGCCTTCGGCGCATGGCTCGGGCACGAGCCCAGCCTCTATGCCGAGCTCGCCGAGGATCCGATCTACCAGCGCACAGTGGTGAACACGATCCTCTATGTCGGGATCGCGGTGAACCTCAAGATGTTCGGCGCGCTGCTGCTGTCGGGCTTCTTCATGCGGCACGGCTGGTGGGTCAGGGCGCTGCTGCTCGTCTTCGTGCTGCCCTGGGCGATGCCGGCGCTGCCCGCGTTCATCTCGATCCACTGGATGCTCAACGGCCAGTGGGGCCTGGTGAACAACTTTCTGTGGACCGTGTTCGGCATCGACGGGCCTGGCTGGCTCGACACCTCGCGCTGGCTCGCGCTCGGCATGGTGATCATGTCGCACATCTGGAAGTGGATGCCCTTCTGGACCGTGATCCTGCTGGCCGGGCGGATGGCGATTCCCCAGGATCTCTACGAGGCGGCCGAGGTCGACGGCGCGACGGGCCTCACCCGGTTCACGCACGTTACCTTCCCGCTGCTCGCCAACCTCTACCTGGTCTGCACGCTGCTCTCGACGATCTTCACCCTGGGCGATTTCAACTCGGTGTATTTCGTCTCGGGCGGCGGTCCGGCGCTGTCGACCCACGTGCTGGCCACCCTGGGCATCCGCGACGCCTTCGAGGTCGCACGGCCGGACCTCGGCGTGGCGGCGGTGCTGTCGTCGCTGCCGCTGATGATCCCGCTGGTGCTGATCCTGATGCGCAAGCTGCGGACGACCGAGGTGACGCTGTGAGCGTCGCGGTCGCCGACGTCCATGCCGGCCGGGTTGCCGCCGTCTCGCCGCTGTCGGCGGAGCGCGGGCGGCAGGCGCGGCGCGTACGCCGGTGGAAGTCGGTCGGAGCGGCGGGCATCGCCGTGCTGCTGCTGATCTGGACGCTGGTGCCGATCTACAACATCGTCATGGTGGCCCTCGAATCGAAGGGCGACGTGTTCACCAACACGATCTGGCCCGACCAGCCGTCGTTCAACAGCTTCTGGATCGTCATCACCGAAGGCTACTGGTACCTCGAGCATTTCTGGGAGCAGTTCGCCAACAGCGTCTATATCGGCGTCGGCACCGTCTTCTTCACCCTGGCGATCGGGTCGTTGGCGAGCTTCGCGATCGGCCGGATGCGCGTGCGCTACGGCTGGCTGCTCAGCAATGCCGCGCTGATGACCTACGTGATTCCGGCATCGTTCCTGGCGATCCCGTTCTACCGGATCATGCAGATCTACGGGCTGACCGACAATCTGTGGTCGGTGATCGCGGCCGAGGTGACCTTCGCGACGCCCTACGCGATCTTCATCTTCCACCAGTACGGCGTCAGCATCCCGATCGAGCTCGACGAGGCGGCGCGCATCGACGGGGCGTCGCCCGGCCAGGTGTACTGGAAGATCTACCTGCCGCTGATGGCGCCGGCGCTGGTCGCGGTCGGCACCTACGCGCTGCTGCTTGCGTGGAACGAATATCTCTACCAGTTCCTTCTGCTGTCCTCGAAGGAGAGCATGAGCGTGCCGGTCGCGCTGGCGCAGTTCTTCAACAGCGACGAGGCGCCGTGGAACTACATGATGGCCACCGCGATCGTGTACTCGATCCCGCCAGTCGCGATCTACTACGCCTTCCGCCGCCGCATGGCCGCCGGTCTCACCATGGGTGGCGTCAAGGGCTGAACAAGGCGGCGAGGCGGGCGTGAGCAGCGTACCCTCAACACGTCCTTTCGACTTGAACGCCGGCGGGCACCCGCCCGGGCGGCGCCTGCAGCGCTTGGAAGTCGCCTGGGCGCTCGCCTTCTTCGTGCCGTATCTCGTCGTCTTCGCGGCCTTCGTCGTCTATCCGGTCGGCTACGGCCTGTGGATCGCACGCGATCCCGCGCTCTATGCCGAGCTGTTCGAAGACCACCGCTACCTCAGGACCGTGGTCAATACGGTCCTGTTCGTCGGCGTCGGCGTCAATCTCATGATGTTCGCGGCGGTGCTGCTGTCCGGCCTGTTCGTGCGGCGCGAATGGTGGGTGCGGGCCCTGCTCGCGGTCTACCTGACGTGCTGGGCGCTGCCCGCGGTGCCCGCCTTCGTCTCCTTCCACTGGATGCTGATCGGCGAGGAGGGGCTGATTAACGGCCTACTGCGCGAGCTGTTCGGCGTCGAGGGACCGATCTGGTTCAACGATGGCTGGCTGGCGCTCGGCTGCAACATCGTCGCCTATATCTGGAAGTGGATGCCGTTCTGGACCGTGGTCTTCGTCGTCGGGCGGATGGCGATCCCGCAGGAGATCTACGAGGCAGCCGCGGTCGACGGTGCCACTGGGCCGCGCCGGTTTCTCCATGTCGTGTTTCCGATCCTGGCGAACCTCTACCTTGTCAGCACGCTGCTCGCGACCTTGTGGACGGTCGGCGACTTCAACACGGTCTACCTGGTGTCGATCGGCGCGCCGGCCCGTTCCAGCGAGGTGCTGGCGACACTGGGCTTCCACTACGCCTTTGACTCCGCGCAGCCTGCGCTGGGCATCGCCGCGACGATGTCGGCCCTGCCGCTTCTGGTGCCGGTCGCGCTGGTTCTGATGCGCCGCCTGCAGGCGGGCGGGGTGCAGCTGTGAGCCTCGCCAGCCCGCGCCTGCTCCGCCCTTCCGAGGCAGCGGCCTGGCCGGTGCTGGGACAACCCCACCGGTTGCGGCGCCGGCTCGGCGCCGCGGGGGCGCTGGCCGTCGGCTTCGTGCTGCTGATCTGGTCGCTGCTGCCGACCTACAACATGCTGCTGATCGCCCTCGATGCCGAGGGCGACACGGAGTACGCGAGCATCATCTGGCCCGCCGACCCGACGCTCGACAGCTTTCGCGTCGTCATGGCCGGCGACTATTGGTACCTTGAGCATTTCTGGCACAAGTTCGCCAACAGCCTGTTCATTGCGCTCGCCACCATGGTGCTCACCGTGCTGATCGGCTCTCTGGCGAGCTTCGCGCTCGGGCGGATGCGGCTGGCGCGCGGTTGGCTGCTCGGCAACTTTCCGGTCGTCACCTATGCGGTGCCGGCGTCTTTCCTGGTGATCCCATT
>DASXQC010000131.1:0-5214 GCA_036493235.1 Reyranella sp. | reverse complement strand
GCAGCCAATCGCGCTCCTCCGCCGCCGTAAAAGCCTCGGCCCAATATGAAAATCCCGTTACGTGTGCGTTTGCGGACGGTTCCTTAAGAAACAGGGTTCGCTGTGACATTTTCGGGAAACCAAAACGCCAGCTGTGGCGTTGTTGCAACAGGTGAACGTGAATCGAACGGAGCGGTAATGCGAGGGCTGACCAAGATCAACGGCAACAGCGAGCAACGGGCGCGGGTGTCGGATGAATTGCGCCAGCTCAAGCAGATGAGCAAGGGCCTGCGCACCAAGGCGATGCGTGCGCTGTTGAAGCGTCACGCCAGCGAGCGCCTTGCAGCCAAGCGTGTTCTCCGGCCGGCGACCAAGGCTCCGCCCTCTGCGGCTGCAGCGTAGTCACTTCCGTTCGAGCTCTGCGACCCGCCCCAGCACGATCGTGCCTGAGCGTTCGGTGAAATCGAGCAACAGCTTGAGTTCGGCCTCGCTGTAGCCCGCCAGCAACATCTGCATCCGCTTCTCGAGCGGCCGGAAAGCGGCGGCGATCGGCGCGATCCGGTCCTCGCGCACGCGCACCAGCACCTTGCGCCGGTCGTCGGGATCGGCGGCACGCTCGACCAGACCGAGCTTCTCCAGACGGTCGATCAGGCCGGTGACCGCACCGCTCGACAGCCCGGTGCGGCGGGCGATGTCGCCTGCCGCCGACGGGCCACTCATCAGGATCAGGTCGAGGCACTCCATGTCGGTCGGATTGAGGCCGGCCCGGCGCGCGATCGTTTGGCCGTGCAGCACGCCCGCGGCCGAGCTCCTGCGCAGCGCCAGCATCAGGCGTTCGGCGAGGCCGGCCTTGCCGGCTTGACTCGATCTCTTCGTGGCCATATATCTCGTTTATCAAGATAATTAGTCTTGAAGAGAATGCCATCCACGACAGGAGCCGTCCATGAGCACCTCGCCCTCTCTGCCCCGTCTCGCCGAACGCGATCCTGCCATGGAGCAGGCCGTGATGAGCTGGCACGGCTGGGGCTCACCGGTCGGACTGGGCATCGGCCTGCTGGCGGTCGGCGTGACCGCCGTGCTGATCCGCTTCGCCGTGTTCGGCGCGCTCTGACGCCCACATGCCTCTTCCCTAGCTAGCGGGGAGAGGAGAAAGAGGGTCAGCTGCTCTCGCTGCTCAGCACCTTGCCGAACAGCTTCCAGGTCTCGCCGTCGAAGCGGGCGAGCTCCACCGACTGGATCGGATAGAAGTCGGTCGGGCTGGTGTTGATGGAAATGCCAGGCAGCAGCAATGGCACCACCAGCTTCTTCATGCTGGCCGCCTGCTTCATCAGGTTGGCGCGCGTGAGGTTGTCGCCGCACTGGGTCAGTACATGGCGCATGGTCTCCGACACGGCATACCCGTAGGTGTACGACGCGTCCGCCATGTTCCCCTGCGGGATATACTTGGCCATGAACGCCTTCCATTCGAGGAAGTCCGGCGCGTTGGCCCATTGCGGGTCGGTCGGATCCTTGAGATAGGCCGCGGTGATGATGCCCTTGCTGTTGTCGAGGCCGGCCGGCTTCAGCGTGGAGGCGACCGAGGCGGCGACATTGGCGAGATAGTGCGCGTCGAGCTTCCAGCCGAGATCGGCCACCTTGCGGATCGACTGCGCCGCCGCCTTGGGCGCGGCATCGGTGAACAGCACGTTGGCGCCGGAGTCCTTGAGCTGGATGATCTGGCTGTCCACGGTGGGATCGCTGACCTCGTAGCTCGCGGTCTTGATCAGGTACTTGTCCTTCGCGGTCCCGAAGCCCGCGATGAAGCCGTTCAGATAGTCCTTACCCGAATCGTCGTTCTGGTAGAGCATCGCCACCTTGGCGTTGGGCTGCGTGCTCATGATGTGCTTGGCGTAGATCGCCGCCTCGGTGGCGTAGTCGGGCTGCCAGCCCATCGTCCACGGGAACTCCTTGTAGTGGCCCCACTTCGACGCGCCGGTGGCGACGAACAGCTGCGGTACCTTCTTCTGGTTCAGGTACTTCTGCACCACCGTGTTGGTCGGCGTGCCGAGCAGCTGGTAGATCGCGAAGACCTGGTCCTCCTCGACCAGCTTGCGCACCATCTCGACCGTCTTGGGCGGCAGGAAGCCGTCGTCGTAGGTGATGAAGTCGATCTTGCGGCCGTTGATGCCGCCATTGTCATTGACCATCTGCCAGTACGCCGTGATGCCCTTGCCGATCACGCCGTAGGCCGAGAGCGGTCCCGAATAGGGATTGGTATGGCCGAGCTTGATCTCCTTGTCGGTGACTCCCGAGTCGTATTTCTTCTGGGCGCTAACGATAGTTGGGGCGAACGCAAAAGCTGCAGCCGAGCCAACCGCGGCACGACGGGTAATCTTGACCATACGCTTCCTCCTATGTGTCGCGTCTGCGCGATCACTGTGAGTCCCGATTTGCGGGATCGTTGGAGGAAGTCTCACTCAGGTTGGCGGCGCAGGGGAAGCCGCTTGCGGTCGCACCGTTCGCAACGCGGCTACTGCCTGCCTACGCGGCCAACTGTTCAGGCGCTGTGTAAGTGAGGCCCTGCGCTTCGGCGACCGGTTTGCAGGTGAGCTTGCCGGCGTGGACGTTGAGGCCGTTGCGCAGGTGCGGGTCTTCGACGATCGCGCGCCGCCAGCCCTTGTCGGCCAGCGCCAGCACGAATGGCAGCGTCGCATTGTTGAGCGCGAAGGTCGAGGTGCGCGCCACCGCGCCCGGCATGTTGGTGACGCAGAAGTGCGTCACGCCGTCGACTACGTAGACCGGCTCGGAATGGCTGGTTGGTTTCGACGTCTCGCTGCAACCGCCCTGGTCGATCGCGATGTCGACCAGCACGCTGCCGCTCTTCATCGTCTTCACCATGTCGCGCGTGATCAGCTTGGGCGCGGCGGCGCCCGGCACCAGCACGGCGCCGATCAAGAGGTCGGCGCGGCGCACCACCTGCACCAGCGCGTCGTGGGTCGAGAAGATGGTGCGCGCAGCCGGCAGCTGCACGGCGATGCGGCGCAGCACCTCGGCCGAGCGATCGACCACAGTGACAATCGCGCCCATGCCGATGGCGATGGTCGCGGCATGCGTGCCCGACACGCCACCGCCCAGCACCACCACGTCGGCCGGCGGCACGCCCGGCACGCCGCCCAGCAGCACGCCGCGCCCGCCTGAGGTGCGCTCGAGGTAGCGCGCGCCGACCTGTGGCGCGAGCCGTCCGGCGATCTCCGACATCGGCGTCAGCAGAGGGAGCGTGCCGATCGGCGAGGTGACCGTCTCGTAGGCGATGCCGGTAACGCCGCTCTTCAGCAGCTCCTGGGTCTGCTCGCGATCGGGTGCGAGATGGAGATAGGTGAACAGCACCTGGCCGGGCCGCAGCTTCTTGCGCTCGGGTGAGAGCGGCTCCTTCACCTTCACGACCATCTCGGCGTCGCGGAAGATCTCGTCGGCCGACGGCACGATGCGGCCGCCGGCGGCGATGTAGAGGTCATCCTCCAACCCGGCGCCGACGCCCGCGCCTGTCTGAATCAGCACCTCGTGCCCGTGCCGCACCAGCTCGGCGACCGACGACGGCACCAGCCCGACGCGATCCTCATGGTCCTTGATCTCCTTCGGCACTCCGACACGCATGCGATGCACTCCTTTTGTCATCAGCCTAGCAATGGACTCACCGGAGGCGTTCCCGATTTCATTTCATACCGGTCAATTAATTGCAGCCACTCGGGTCGACCGATACAGCCGGCGTCGCCAACAACCTCGCCTTCCTCCGGGCCTCGCTGAGCTACGGCGCCAACGACGTGTTCCTGACCTTGCGGCTGACCAGTAGCGGCTTCGAAGCGGGCGACCTGACACCCAACCAGAAGGCGGGTCGGCCACACGCTCGACCTCGGCAACGCCGCAGCGACGGGCGATTCGAAACCCTGCTGAACGCGATCGCGGGCCTCGCCGTGCAGATCGCGCTCGCTTTCATGAATGCGTTCGGCCAGCAGGCGACCCGCGGCGGGCAGGGCGCCGGCCATATGGCGGCGCGGTGCTCGGCCTGATGGCCAGCGAAGCTCGGCGAGGAGACCAGCCTCTATGCGTGCTACGACCGCGAGCTGGAGGGCGGCACCGCCAGCCACACGCTGTCCGCCGGCGTGCGGATGACGTGGTGAGGGCTCTGGTGAGCGGCCGATCCGATGTCGGCCGCCTGAGGCGGGCCGGTCCGCGGTTTCAGCGATGAGCCCTCGTCACTCTTCGAGGTCGCAGGCAAAGGTCGCTTGCATGCTTGCCGAGCATTCGCGATCGATTGCGGCGTGTGGAGCGGATTCAGGTCGCAGTTGTATTCCAATGCTACATAGTATACGTTAATTAAATATGGACAACAAGTTTTCCTTTTCGATTTCGAGCAGCTCGGCGGAAGGAGAGGGGATCTACCCCCGCGGCACACACACCGGGGTCCGGAGACGCGCGATTCGGAGGCAGAAAGCCTGACGCCATCGGCATCGGACCCGATCTCAGGCGGTGAGTCTCGTGAGACTGCGGGCGCCGCGCTCCGGGCACTGCTTTTCGCAGAGGGCCCGGGGGAGTGCGGGCAGAGTGGCAGGAATGGCGAAAAACGCCGGCCGGGCTGCAACGGATCACTGCCACGGCGTCTGGCAGTCGCTGGCAGTCGAACTACAGCAGATGGCCCGCGCGCTCGGCCTTGGTGCGGAGGTAGTTCTCGTTGTGGCCGTTGGCCGGGAAGGCATGGGCCACGCGCTCGACGACCTCGATGCCGTAGCGCTCGAGCTGGGAGATCTTCGCCGGGTTGTTGGTCATCAGCCGCACGCGCTTGATGCCCATGCGGGAGAGCATCGTTGCGGCCGGGACGTAAATGCGCTCGTCGGCGTCGAAGCCCAGCTGCTCGTTGGCGTCGATCGTGTCGAAGCCGTCGTCCTGCAATTCGTAGGCGCGCAGCTTGTTGACCAGGCCGATGCCGCGTCCCTCCTGCGCGAGATAGAGCAGCACGCCCGAGCCCTGCTTGTTGAGCTGCTCGATCGCGCCCCGGAGCTGCACGCCACAGTCGCAGCGCAGCGAGCCCAGCAGGTCGCCGGTGAAGCATTCGGAGTGGAGGCGGATCAGCACCGGCTCGGTCGGGTCGATCTCGCCGACCACGATGGCGAGATGCTCCTTGCCGCCGTCGCTCGGCCGCCAGGCGAGGATGCGGGCATTCTCCGCGCCCTCGAGCGGCACGTGCGCCTGCGCCACCTG
>DASXQC010000130.1:0-9552 GCA_036493235.1 Reyranella sp. | reverse complement strand
GATCGCCGCCAGCATGTCGCGCGTCGCCTCGAAGGCTTCGGCGCGCGGCACCACGCTCTGGTACTGGTAGAAGCCCTTGGGGCCGTATAGCCGGTTCCACTCGAGCACCGAATCGAGCGGGAACAGGAACGGTTCGTAGTGCACGACCTGCACGCCCGTCTTGCGCTTGCCGAGCTCGTAGTAGAGCGCGTTGAGCGGCTTCAGCGACAGGCTGTTCACCAGCGAGACCGGCGGAGTGAGCGGTACGCGGCGCATGCGATCGCGCCAGCGCCGGCCGGTGCGGCCCTCGGCCGGCCGGGCGCGCATGAACAGGCCGCGCAGCGCGCTGCCCGAGGTGCAGTCGATCCACGAGACAGTGTGCTCCCACGCCGCCTCTGACTCGTCGGACAGGGAGAAGAAGGTCGACAGGCCCGCGAAGGGGACGGTCTCGGCCTCCAGCCACGGCCCGATGCTTGCGCGGAGCTGCAGCTCGACCTCGGTGATCAGCCCGGTGAGCCCCAACCCGCCGATCGTCGCCCGGAACAGGTCGGCCTGCTCGTCGGGGCTGCACTCGATCGTCTCGCCATTGGTGCGCACCAGCTTCAGGCGCCGCACATGCTCGCCGAAGGTGCCGACCAGGTGATGGTTCTTGCCGTGCACGTCGTTTGCGATGGCGCCGCCCACGGTTACGAACTGCGTGCCGGGCACAACGGGCAGATTCCAGCCGCGTGGAATCATCAGCCGTGAGATATCGCGCAGCACGACGCCGGCTTCGCAGACCAGCCGGCCGGTCGCCTCGTCGAACGAGATCAGGCGGTCGAGCCCGGCGGTGCGCCACAGCAGGCCGTTCGGATTGAGGCAGGCATCGCCGTAGCTGCGGCCCAGCCCACAGGCGATGCCGCTGCGCCCCGTCACGGCGGCGGCGACCGCAGTGCGGTCGGTGAGCTCGACGACGTCGTGAGGCTCGGCGCCCAGACGGCCCCAGGACGAGACAGGCCTCATGCTTGCGCCACTATAGACCATCGCTTCGGCCCGCTGCATCTTGGTTCGCAATGAAGCATGTCCCGGTCCTGATTGCGGGCGGCGGCCCCGTCGGTATGACACTTGCGCGTACGCTCGCCTCGTTCGGCGTGCGCTGCCTGCTGGTCGAGCGCCAGCCCTCGACGACGCGGCACCCGAAGATGGACATCACCAACGGCCGCTCGATGGAGCTGTTCCGCCGCATCGGCCTGGCCGACAAGCTGCGTGCGGTGGCGGTGCCGGAAGAGAACAACTTCGACGTCGCCTGGATCACCACCCTGACGGATCGGGAGCTGCATCGCTTCCGCTATCCCAGCGTGGTCGAGAAGCGGGCCGAGATCCGGGCGAGGAACGACGGCACCCAGCCGCGCGAGCCGGCGATGCGGGTGAGCCAGGTGATGATCGAGCCGGTGCTGCGCGACGCCATCCTCGGCGACCCGCTGGTCGACGCACGCTGGGGCGTGGCGTTCGAGGATTTCACGCCGGACGAGACCGGCGTCACCTGCACGCTCCGTGTGGTCGAAACGGGCGCGACCGAGACGGTGCGCTGCGACTTCCTCGCCGGCTGCGACGGCGGCTCGTCGATCGTGCGCGAGAAGCTCGGCATCGGGCTTTCGGGCAAGGCCAACGTGGCGCATCGCTACATGGTGCATTTCCGGTCCGAGGCGCGCGACATCCTGCAGGCGTTCGGCATCGCCTGGCATTACCAGAGCGCTATGGGCACGCTGATCGCGCAGGACGACAAGGACACCTGGACCTTGCAGATGCGCATGCCCACCGAAGGCAACACCGATCCCAACGCGGTGCTCGACGCGTGGGTCGGCCGTGGCGGCTTCGAGCGCGAAATCCTGGTCGCCAACCCGTGGTTCACCAACCTGCTGCTGGCCGACAGCTACGGGCAAGGCCGCGTCTTCCTTGCGGGCGATTCGGCGCATCAGTACATCCCGACCGGGGGCTACGGCATGAACACCGGCATCGGCGACGCGATCGATCTCGGCTGGAAGCTCGCGGCGGCGGTGAAGGGCTATGCCGGCGCAGGCCTGCTCGCGAGCTACGGCCGCGAGCGCCGGCCGGTCGGCTATCGCAATCGCCTCGCGTCCGAGCGCCACACCGACGTGCGTCTGAAGATCGCCGAGCTCTACAAGAACGAGCGCGATCCCGTTGCGCTGGCTCGCGGCATCGCCGCGCTGGGCAACGCCGAGAACGAGAGCTGGGGTATCGAGTTTGGCTACCGCTATGACGGCGTCGAGCCACATCCGACGACCTACCAGCCGACCACCGCACCTGGCGCGCGGCTGCCCAGCGTCTTCCTGCGCGACGGCTCGGCGCTCTACGACCGGCTTGGCCGCTGGTTCACTCTGCTGCGCTTCGGCGACGCCGATCCGTCGTCGCTGATCGACGCCGCGCCGGTGCCGATCGAGACCGTGATCGTCGACGATCCGTCCCTCTTGCCGATCTACGAGGCGAAGCTGGTGCTGGTCCGGCCCGACACCCACGTCGCCTGGCGCGGCAACGAGTGCGACGACGGCCATGCGGTATGGCAACAGGTGCTGGCATGAAGATCGCGATCATCGGCGGCGGCATCGGCGGGCTGTCGGCCGGGCTGCATCTGTTGCACAAAGGCTTCGACGTCCAGATCTACGAGCAGGCGCCGCGCATCACCGAAATCGGCGCCGGCATCCAGATCAGCCCCAACGCCTCGCGGTTGCTGATTCGCCTTGGCCTCAAGCCGGCGCTCGATGCCGCCGGGGTGTTCCCGAAGGCGGTGCACCAGCGCCGCTGGGACGACGGCCGCACCTTGCAGCGCGCGCCCGTCGGCCGCGACGTCGAGGACGCGTTTGGCGCGCCGTACTACCACTTCCATCGCGCCGACCTCGCCAACCTGCTGGCGGCCGCGCTGCCGCCGGAGCGAGTGCACGTCCAGCACAAGCTCACCGACCTCGAGCAGAAGGGCGAGCGTGTCGTCGCGCGGTTCGAGAACGGCGCCACGGTCGAGGCGGACGTGCTGGTCGGCGCCGACGGCATCCACAGCAAGGTGCGCCACATCGTGTTCGGGCCGGAGAAGGCGCGCTTCACCGGCTGCGTCGCCTGGCGCGGCCTGGTGCCGGCCGAGCGCATCCGTGACCTCGGCATCGAGGTCGCCTCGCACAACTGGATGGGGCCGGACGGCCACGTCGTGCACTATTGGGTCTCGGCCGGCCGCTTCATGAACGTGGTTTGCGTCACCGAGCATGGCGGCTGGACCTCCGAGAGCTGGACCGAGAAGGGCAACGTCGCCGACGCCATGGCGCGCTACGAGGGCTGGCATCCGCAGGTGCGCCGCCTGATCGCCTCGTTCCCCGAGACCTACATCTGGGCGCTCCACGATCGCCTGCCGCTGCCGCAGTGGAGCGAGGGCCGGATCACGCTGCTGGGCGACGCCTGCCATCCCATGCTGCCCTTCATGGCGCAGGGCGCCGCACAGTCAATCGAGGATGGCGCTGCGTTGGCGTCACTGCTGAAGGCCATCCCGGACGACGTGCCAGGTGCGCTTCGCCGCTACGAGGCGATCCGCAAGCCGCGCGCGACGCGCCTGCAGGAGGGGAGCGCCAACAACCGCACGCGCTTCCACCTGCCCGACGGCCCCGACCAGCAGTCGCGCGACCAGGCGATGGCCACCTCCGGCGACCGCTCGATCGCCAATATCGGCTGGCTCTACCTGCACGACGCCGGCGCGGTTTAGCGTTTCGGCGTCCCGCATCCCACGCCCGTGGGACGGCTGAAATGCTGGCCAGCATGCATTTCAGGCGATTCGTCCCAGATCCTGCGCCACATGCGAGTTGGGACGATTGCCGAATTGGCGGGACGCGGGACGACTTATCCACAAGTCAGCGCTTCGGCTTCCTCTTCGCCGCGACCCGCCGAGCCGCCGCCAGCGCCGTGCGGGCCCACTCGACCAGCTCGTCGGGCTCGTCCATCAGCCGCTCCGGTGCGCGCCAGAAGGAGAGGTCGATGGTGCTGCCCTGCTTGCGGTAGTTGAGTGGCGGCGCCTCCTGGGCTTCCGCGAAGGTCGCGCGGTTCTGGTCGTCGACGCGGAAATAGAGCGTGTTGTCGGTCACCATGCCCAGCATCACGCCGTCGCAGAACACGCCGGTCTTGCCGAACATCCGCCGCATCGTGATGCGGCCGAGCGGGGCGAGCTGATCGCGCAGGAAGTCGGCGAAGTCGGGGCTGGCGACCATGGGCCGATCCTACCCGCTGATCTTGCCAAATGGTGTCAGGATTCGGCACGACCCCAGATGCGGATCGCGGCGCTGCGGCCGCGCAGCTCGCGGTCGCCCAGGTCCTGCAGCTTCATCGGCAGGCCGGCCGGATTGCCGCCGATCTGCTTCAGGACGGCATCCGACACGATCAGTGGTGTCTTCAGCTCGCGGGTCAGGCCCTGCAGGCGGCTGGCGATGTTAACGGTGTCGCCGATCACGGTGAAGGCGAGGCTGTGCTCGGTGCCGACATCGCCCATCACCGCCGGGCCGTAGTTGAGCCCGATGCCGATGCCGAGCGGCGGCTCGCCCTTGGCCGTGCGCTCGGCATTCCAGGCGTCGAGTGCCGTCAGCATCTCGGCCGCGCAGCGCAGCGCGGCCAGCGCGTCGTGCGGGCTGGCGTCGGGCAGGCCGAACACCGCGAAGATCGCGTCGCCGATGTATTTCTCGATCGTGCCGCCGCAGGCGAAGATCGCGTCGGCCATGCGCTGGTGGAACTCGCGCAGCATCGCCACGACCGCTTCGGGCGGCATCGCCTCGGCCATGCGGGTGAAGCCGACGATGTCGACGAACAGTACCGCCACGGTCTGGCGCCGCACCGGCCCGAGCGGCTCGTCGCTGTCGGCCAGCAGATCGACCAGGTTGGGCGAGAAGTAGCGCGCCAGGTTGGAGCGCGCCCGCTCGGCCTCGGCGCGCTGCTGGTCGAGCGCGCGGATCTCGGCGATGGTCTCGAGCGTCTTGTCGATCGTCACCTCGAGGTCGTTGAGGTCGACCGGCTTGGTGACGAAGTCGAAGGCGCCGCGGTTCATGGCGGTGCGGATGTTGGCCATGTCGCCATAGGCCGACACGATCACCGCGCGGGCGGGCGAGCGGCGGCTGCGCAGCTCCGACAGCAGCGTGAGGCCGTCCATCACCGGCATGTTGATGTCGAGCAGCAGCAGGCCGATGTCGGGTTCCTCGGCCAGTACCGCCAACGCCTCCTCGCCGTGGCGGGCGAAGCGGAAGACGAGCTCGCCCTTGCGGATGCGCTGGCGGAAGCGCTGCTTCAGCAGCAGCTCGAAGTCGGGCTCGTCGTCGACCGCGAGGATCTTGGCGGGGCCGGTCATGGGGCCGCGCGAAGCTGCTGCAGTTGCTGCTTCAGCAGGTCGAAGTCGACCGGCTTGGTGACGAACTCCGCCGCGCCGAACTTGCGGGCCGTCTGCCGCCGCTCGTCGTCGCCATAGGCAGTGACCATGATTACGGCGAGGTCGGCGTGCTGCTCCTTGACCTTCTGCAGCAGTCCCAGCCCGTCCATGCCCGGCATGTCTATGTCGGACAGGATCACGATCAGCTCGGGCTGGACGCCGTCATCGAGCTTGCCCAAGGCCTCCTCGGCGGACTGCGCGAAATGCATGACGTAATGGCCCTGCCGCACCTCGCGGCGGAACTGCTGCCGGAACAGCTCGGCGACGTCGGCCTCGTCATCGACCACCAGGATGCTGACGCTCATCTACGCTCTCTTTGCTGACTTTGCTGAAGCGACGCGCGGGAGCCGTGGCAGTCGCACGGTGAATTCGGTGAAGCGGCCGACGTCGCTTTCTACCTCGATCGTGCCGCCATGCTGCTGCGTGACGATGTCGTAGCTGATCGACAGGCCCAAACCGGTACCCTCGCCGGTCGGCTTGGTGGTGAAGAACGGCTGGAACAGCTTGGCGCGCACCTCGGCCGGGATGCCGGTGCCATTGTCGCGCACCCTGATCTCGACCTTGTCGCCGAGATCGCGCGTCGAGACCTTGAGAGTCGGCCGGTAGCCCGCCTCCTTCGTAAGCCGACGCTTGCTGGCGGCGTAGAAGCCGTTGCCGCACAGGTTCAGGAAGACGCGCATGACATCCTGCGGCACCAATTCGATCGGCTTGCCTGCCGTCTCGAAGTCGCGCTCCAGGGTGACGTTGAACTCCTTATCCTGGGCGCGGGCGCCGTGATAGGCGAGGTTCAGCGCCTCCTCGACCAGCGCGTTGATGTCCGACGCCTGCCAGTCGCCCGAGCCGCCGCGCGAATGCGACAGCATGCTCTTGACGATGCCGTCGGCGCGGCTGCCGTGCTCGGCGATCTTGCCGAGGTTGCCGGTCAGCAGGCCCATCGTCTCGTCTATTTCGGCGCGCTTGTCCTCGTCGAGCGTCTCCAGCGCAGGGCCGGCGATCTCCTTCAGCTCGTCGAGCAGCTCGACCGACAGGCTCGCGAAGTTGTTCACGAAGTTCAGCGGGTTCTTGATCTCGTGGGCGATGCCGGCAGTGAGCTGGCCGAGCGAGGCCATCTTCTCCGACTGCACGAGGTTGGCCTGCGCCGCCTTGAGCTGCAGCAACGCCGCTTCGGCCGCGTCGCGCGCGGCGCGGATGTTGGCCTCGGCCTTCTTGCGCTCGGTGATGTCGCTGTAGATCAGCACGGCGCCGCCGCTCGGCACCGGGTTGTTGTGGACCTCGAGGATGCGGCCGTTTGGTCGCGTCCGCTCAACCGACCATTGCTGCTCGAACCGGGCGCGGAAGCGGACCATCTCGGCTTCGATATCGGCAACTTCACCCAGCTCGCCACGCCCGATCAGCAGGCTAACGTAGTCGTCGAGCGTCGGCCGTTCCGCGAGGAAGGAATCGGATACGTCCAGCATCTCCTGGAAGTTGCGGTTCCAGGCGGCAAGCCGCTGCTGGGCGTCGAACATCACCACGGCGTCGCCCATGTTGTCGAAGGTGACGCGCAGCTCGCTCTGGCGCTCGCGCAACTCGGTGAACAGGCGGGTGTTCTCGATGGCGATCACCGCCTGGGCGGCGAAGCCTTCGAGCAGCTCGATCTGACGCGGCGTGAACGCGCCGGGCTCGGCGCGGCGCAGGACGACGGCGCCGATCGCCGTGCCCTCGCGCAGCATCGGCGCGGCAACGGCGGCCCGGAATCCCTGGCGGCGTGAGAAATCGTGCGAGGCGGCGAACTCCACCGGATCGAGCGTTGCGATGTCGGGGAAGTGCGACGTCCGGGCATCGAGGATCGCCGCTCCCGGCGATGTCTCGTGATTGAGCAGCACGCGCATGCCGATGCTGGCCGGGAGGATTCCCTCGTGGCCGGCGATCAGCCAGTGGTCGCCGTCGCGCAGGCCGATGATGGCATCCGTGCCGCCGCAGAACCGCAGCATGGCCTTGGCCACGGCGGTGAGCACGGGATCGACGTCGGTCGGCGACTGCGAGATGACCCGCAGGATGTCCGCCGTTGCCGTCTGCTGCTCCAGCGCCTCGCGCTGCTCGGTCAGCAGGCGGGCATTCTCCATGGCGATGACGGCTTGTGCGGCGAAGTTCTGCAGGAGTGCCACCTGCTTGTCGCTGAAAGCGCGGACCTCGCGGCGGTACATGACGATGACGCCGACCAGCCGATCGTCCTTGCGGAGGGCCACGAAGATGGCGGTCCTTGCGTCGCCGATGTCGACCAGCGCCGTCGCGCCGACGAAGCCCGAACGGTAGAGGTCGGTGTTGGCGAGATCGACAAGCTGCACGACCGATGCGCCCGCGGCGAGGCGGCCCAGCCCCGAATTGGGTGGCGGCGACTGGATCTGCCGCGTCGTCGCGATCAGCTCCGCCGGTACCCCGCGGTCGACTACGGGCTCGAAGAGCTGTCCGTCGAAGCGGGCGAAGATGCCGAAGGCCGCCTCGCAGAGATGCATCGCCTTCTCGAGCATGGCGTCGAGCACGGGCTCGAGGCGGCCGGGCGAGGCGTTGATGACTTCCAGGACCTCGGTGGTCGCGGTCTGCTGCTCGAGCGATTCGTTGAGCTCGGTGAACAGCCGCACGTTTTCGATCGCGATCACCGCCTGGGCGGCGAAGGTCTCCAGCAGGGCGATCTGGCGTGGGGTGAAGGCGCCGGGCTCGCGGCGGCGCAGGCAGATGCAGCCGATCGCCCGGCCGTCCTTCAGCATCGGCGCGTTGAGCTGGGCGCGGAAGCCGTGCTGGATCGAATTCTCCCGGATCGACCGGTAGGCTGCCTCCGCGTCCGGTGCCAGCGTGTCGGCAAGATGCGTGACGCGCGCCTCGAGGATGGTGTCCGCCCGCGCCGTATTGCTGGCGTCCAGCGCATCGCGATAGCCCAGCGGGTGGGAGGAGAGGGGGCCTTCGTGCGCGCTGGAGACCATCTCGCCGCCGTCGCGCAGGAAGACGTGGGCATCCTCGGCGCCGCAGAAGCGCACCGCCGCCGTGGCGACCGCCGTCATGACCGGCGCGGTGTCGGTCGGCGACTGCGATATGACGCGCAGGATGTCGGCCGTCGCCGTCTGCTGCTCCAGCGCCTCGCGCTGCTCGTTCAGCAGCCGCGCGTTCTCCATGGCGATCGCGGCTTGCACGGCGAACGCCTCGACCAGAGCGACCTGGCGGTCGGTGAAGGGGCGTACCTCGCGGCGATAGAGGATGAAAACGCCGATCGGTCCGCGCTCGCTGAACAGGGGCACCTGCACGAGGGTGCGGATGCCGCCCAGCTCGACGCTTGCGACCGTCATCGGCAGCCGCTTGCGATAGTTCTCCGACTGGGCGAGATCGACGATCTGAGAGGCCGTGCCTTTGCGCAGGGCCTGGCTGATGGTGGTCGCAGGATCGACGTATTGGGGTGTCTCCCAGTACGCGGTCATCGCCGGCGGACTGTTGCGGTGCGCGACCAGGGTCAGGTGGTCGCCTTCATAGGTGAGCAGGGCACCGAACGCCGCGTCGCACAGCGCCATGGCCTTGCCGATGATCATGTCGAAGACCAGCCCCGGCTGCTGGGGCGACGCGTTGATCGCCCGCAGCACCTCGGCGAGTGCCGCGGCGCGCGCCTGGGCCTCGTCGCGCTCGGCGAGCGCGGCCGCGAACTCGCGCTCCAGCGCGTCGCGCTTCACTGCGTCAGGTCCCGCCGTCATCGGCCTCCCTCGCCCTCCCTAAAGGCAGGGCAGAGTACATTCCCTTGAGGGCAGATGAGCCAAATTATTTAGCAATCTAGCGCGAACAATGTCAGATGGCATGAACCGCCGGGAAGGACGAAAAATGATCGAAATCAATGGCATGGCCCACGTGATCCTGACGGTTAGTCAGTGGCAAAAGGCCCATGCCTTCTACAGCGGATTGCTGCCGTTCCTGGGGCTGAAGAAGGTCTATGACGGCAACAACTTCCTCTATCACGTCGGCGGCCGTACGGCGGTCGGCATCCAGCGCTGCGCGCCGGAGCACGAGGGCCTGCGCTTCGACCAGAACCGGGTCGGGCTACACCACTTCTGTATGCGCGCCCGGACCCGCGAGGACGTCGACAAGGCGGCCGCCAAGGTGCGCGAGCTCGG
>DASXQC010000129.1:0-1761 GCA_036493235.1 Reyranella sp. | reverse complement strand
AGCTCGCCGCCAGCGAGACCATGAATCCCGCGCGCGGGAAGTGGACGATGACGTCGCCCACCTGCTCGTCGCTGCGGATGATGGAGATGCGCTCGTTGGTCAGGCCGACCAGCGTGCCGGTCACCGGGACCTTGCCGGTGTCGTCGGGCGTGACGCTGATCTTCTGACCCGCCTTCAGGCCGCTGGGATCGCTGTCGTCGACCTTGCCGGGCTCGGGCGTCGCGGCCTTGGCGACGGCAAGCGCATCCACCCCGCTCATCTCGGTCGGCTTGCCGCCGCCGAATGCCTTCATGCGCTTGGACCAGTCCACGATCTTGGGCAGGCGGTCGAGGGGCGACGGCGTGTCGCCGACGCCCATGCGGGCCTGCAGGAACCACACCGGATTGTAGAGCGCGCAGTCGGCCAGGCTCGGCACGCCGCCCAGCAGAAACGGCCGGCCGTCGCGCAGCATCTGCTCGGCGAGCGACAGCTGGGCGTAGGTCTGCTCGCGTGCGAACGGCTGGGCGGCCTTCAGCCGATCGCTGTCGAACGGCCGGCCGGAGAAGTCGGTGCGATCCTTCTTGAAGGCCTCGGGCAGCTGGTCGCCGATCGCGCCCATCACCACACCAACCGCCGACCAGAAGATGTTGCGATCGATCCACATCGCGAGCGCGCGCGCCTCGCCCTCCTGCCCGACCGGCAGCAAGGGCGGCTTGCCGTGGCGTCGCTCGATCTCGAGCATGATGAGCTGGGTGTCGCAGTAGATGTCGGCGCCGATCTGCAGCACCGGCGTCTTGCGATAGCCGCCGGTCAGCGGCATCAGGTCGGGCTTCGGCATGATGTTGGGGATCACGACCGACTTCCAGGCCAGCTGCTTGATGCCGAACGCCACCCTCACCTTCTCGGAGAAAGGCGAGTTGGGATAGTGGTGCAGGATCAGATCAGGCATTCAGCGCTCCCAACATCAATGACCAGCAGCAGTGACCAGAACTCAATGACCAAAACTCAGTGAATCGTCGCCAGCGCGACCAGCAGGGCGAACCCCAATCCGCCCGTGACCGCGAGCCGCCACGCCCAAGCATAGAGGCGCGTGCGTTGCGCCACCACAGCGCCCAGCCGCACGACGACATCCTTGTCGATACCCGGTGCCGCATCGAAGAACCCGCGCGCCACGCTGATCACCGGAAAGGCGAAGCCGCAGCTCACCACGCTCAGCACAAGGCTGATATGCCCGACCGCAAAGCCCAGTGTCTTGATGATCGGCCGCGCCTGCGCGAACGGATCGGCGCCCGCGACCACGACGAGGTAGGCGAGCGCGGCAACGACCATGGCGTTGAATCGCAGCAGCGCTGAAGTCTTGGAATCGAGCACGTTCAGCATCGCCGACAGCCGGTCCCAGGCCTGAACGAGCACCTTGTCCTCCGACGTTGCCAGCGTGAGCGCCTGCCGGTCAGGCGTCATCCGCGCAGCGCCTTGATGTTGGCGGCGTACTTCGACGGCCCGCCAGTGAACACGGCTGTGCCGGCGACCAGCGCATCGGCGCCGGCGGCGAGGCATTGCTTCGCCGTCTCCGGATTGACGCCGCCATCGACCTCGAGATCGATCGGCTTGCCCAGCGCGTCGATCGCCTTGCGGAGCGCGGCGATCTTGGCGAGCTGGCTCTCGATGAACGCCTGGCCGCCGAAGCCCGGGTTGACGCTCATCACCAGTACCAGGTCGATGTCGCCCAGCACGTATTCGATCGCCGAGAGCGGCGTCGCCGGATTGAGCACGCAGCCGGCG
>DASXQC010000128.1:0-6489 GCA_036493235.1 Reyranella sp. | reverse complement strand
TCGATGTCATGCACCACGATCGCCATCAGCTTGGCGCGCTGCTCGACCTCGAGGCTGGGCCGCGCCGCTACCTCGATTGCCGAGCGCAGCGAGGTGAGCGGATTCTTGAGCTCGTGCGCCACGTCGGCGGCGAAGCTCTCGATCGTGTTGATGCGCTGCCACAGCGCGTCGGTCATCGAGCGCAACGCGTCGTTCAGGTCGCCGATCTCGTCGCCGCGCTTGCCGAGGTCGGGGATCTCCGGCCGGCTCTCGCGGGCCAGGCGGATTTCGTCGGCGGCACGGGCTAGCCGCACGATCGGATGGGTGATGGTGCCGGCGAGATAGAGCGATAACAGCACAGTGATGCCGAGTGCCGCGACCGCGATGGTCAGCATGTCGTAGCGCACCTCGCGCAGGGAGGCGGCGATCGCGCGGTTGTCGCGTGTCAGCATCAGCGCGCCCAGCACCTGCTTGTAGCGCTGCACCGGCACGGCGGCGCTCAGCAGCAGATGGCCCTCGGACATGGTGCGCACGGCCGAGGCGTTGAAACCGCGCAGTGCGCTCGCGACCTCCGGGAAGTCGCGCTGTGTCGGATTCTGGCGCTCTATATATTCGGGGAAGCGGTCGGAATGGGAGAACTGGCGGCCGAGCCAGTCGCCGATCTGGTCCGTCCAGTGCTGCTGCTGCGGCTCGGCTTGCTGCTCTTCGGGCGCCGGCAGCGGCGTGACATGGATGCGACCGCTTTCGCTCAACACGGACGAATCGCCCAAAAGCTCGCCAGTCTCGCTGAACAGGCGCGCGCGCACGCCGGTCGGCTTGACCAGGCGGGTGAGCAGCTGGCGCGCCGCCTCGGCATCGAGCCGGTTGGTCGTGGTCTCGCCGCCGATCACCGCGACCTCGGCAATACCAGCCGCGACCATCTCGCCCTGCACCAGCAGCGAGGCGAGCTCGGCGTCGATCAGCTCGTCTTCGTAGTCGCTGAGATAGACCGCGCCCAGGGCCAGCAGCGCCACTGGCACGATATTGAGCAGCAGGATGCGGCGGGTGAGCGGCGAATGACGGCGCGACTGGCGGCGGCGGCGCAGCACCGTCGACGTCTCGCGGCGCGTCACGGCGCGCCGCTTCAGGCGGAGAATCACTAGCAGCCGTCGCAGAAAAGAGGTCAGCGCGTGACGCTTTCCTCCCCCGTCAGCGGCGCGCGCGGAGGGGTCATGAGCTACCACGGGGCGGGGGCCTCTGACCCCTCCGCCCCTGCGGGGCGCCTCCCCCTGCGAAGGGGGAGGAAAGCGGCTCCGTTACGAATCGCGGTACCGGTATCCGATGCCATAGAGCGTTTCGATCTGCTCGAACTCGGGATCGACCTCGCGGAACTTGCGCCGCACCCGCTTGATATGGCTGTCGATCGTCCGGTCGTCCACGTAGATCGTCTCGCCGTAGGCCGCATCCATCAACTGGTCACGGTTCTTGACGTGTCCGGGCCGCTCGGCCAGCGACTTAAGCAGCAGGAATTCGGTGACCGTGAGGTGCACCTCCTTGCCCTTCCAGGTGCACTGGTGGCGGCTCGGATCGAGGATCAGCTCGCCGCGAACGATGCGCTCGGCCTGTCCCTCGGCCTTTGGCCCGCCGCCGTCGGCGCGGCGCAGCACCGCGCGGATGCGCTCGAGCAATAGGCGCTGGGAGAACGGCTTGCGGATGAAGTCGTCCGCGCCCATGCGCAAACCCAGCACCTCGTCGATCTCCTCGTCCTTCGACGTCAGGAAGATCACCGGGAACTGCTGCGTCTTGCGCACGCGGTTCAGCAGTTCCATGCCGTCCATGCGTGGCATCTTGATGTCGAAGATCGCCATGTCGGGCGGGGTCTGGTTGAGGCCCTCCAGCGCCGCGGCGCCGTCGGAATAGGTCTTTACCTGGAAGCCTTCGGCCTCCAGCAGCATCGACACGGAGGTGAGGATGTTGCGGTCGTCGTCGACCAGGGCGATGTTCTTGCGCACGGGGTCTCTCTCTTCTAGCCCTGAGGGGGGCTCGGTCTGCAACGTTACCATAGTCCGGCGGTTGCCGGTTCTGGCCTGATTTGCCATTCATTTGCCATCAGGATGGCCTTTTTCACCGCGAACGAACCATGACTTCCGATCTTTTCCGAGACGTCCGCCACTTGATCCGCCGCTGCGACCGGGCGGCGCTGGCGACCAACCTGCCGGGCGACGGCGGGGCCTGGCCCTACGCCTCCCTGGTGCTGGTGGCGGTCGACCACGACCTCTCGCCGATCCTGTTGATGAGCGATCTTGCCGAGCACAGCAAGGCGATTGAGGCCGATTCGCGGGTGGCGCTGCTGTTCGACGGCACGGCGGGGCTGGTCCAGCCGCTGACCGGCCCGCGGGTGACGTTGATGGGCCGCGCGGCCAAAACCGATGACGAACGGCTGAAGCAACGGTTCCTGCGACATCATCCCGATGCGGCGCTGTATGCCGGCTTCGGCGACTTCCACGTCTACCGGGTGACGCTGGAGCGCACGCATCTGGTCGGCGGCTTCGGCAAGATCCGCTGGATCGCGCCGGATGAGCTGCTGGCCGTGTCGCCGTTGCGGGAACTCGCCGAAGGCGAGGGGGGTATTGTCGCGCATATGAACCAAGACCACGCGGATGCTGTGCAGCTGTACGCAGAAAAGCTGCTCAACCTCCCCGGGACGACCGGTTGGGCAATGACCGGTATCGACGCCGAAGGGCTCGATTTGCGGCTAGAGGGAGAGGTTGCTCGCCTGCCGTTCGAGAAGCCGATGACGGCGGCGGCCGAGGCTCGTCCGCTTCTGGTCTCGCTGGTCGCCCAGGCCCGGGGCGCCTGATCTCGCGCTTGCGAAGGGCCGCAACACGCGTCCTGGCAATTTCGGACTGCCACCAACTGGCCACTCGCCGTTCCGCAGGAAGGCGGTGCATATCGACAAAGTCTGATTTGCCGGTCGGCGGCGACTAAGGTAAACGGCCGTTCAAGGTGGTGTGTGGTGAACAGGGAGAAAACGCCGTGACACAGGCGGGCTTTGTCATTCCCAAAACCGGTCTCGACGGCCTTGGGCTGAAGAACCTTGGGAATGTGTATTGGAACCTGACGGTTCCGGCGCTCTACGAAGAGGCGATCCGCCGGGGCGAGGGCCAGCTCGGCGAGGGCGGCGCTTTTGTCGTGCGCACCGGCGTGCATACCGGCCGCTCACCCAACGACAAGTTCTTCGTCGATGACAGCGTCACCCACAGCAATGTCGACTGGGGCAAGACCAACAAGCCGATGTCGCCGGAGAAGTACCGCGCGCTCTACAACCGCATGATCTCCTACGCGCAGCGCCGCGACCTGTTCGTGCGCGACTGCTGGGGCGGCGCCGATCCGGCGCATCGCATCGGCGTGCGCGTGATCAACGAGACGGCGTGGCACAACATGTTCGCGCGCAACATGTTCCTGCGCCCGACAATGGAAGAGCTCGCGACCTTCAAGCCCGACTTCACCATCCTGAACCTGCCGGGCTTCCAGGCCGATCCGAAGCTCGACGGCACGGCGAGCGACTGCGCGATCCTGGTGAACTTCACCGATCGCGTCGTGGCGATCTGCGGCACCTGGTACGCCGGCGAGATCAAGAAGTCGGTGTTCACCATCCTGAACTACCTGCTGCCCGAGAAGAATATCCTGCCGATGCATGCCTCGGCCAACATGGGTCCGAAGGGCGACGTGGCGATCTTCTTCGGCCTGAGCGGCACCGGTAAGACCACGTTGTCGGCCGATCCGTCGCGCACGCTGATCGGCGACGACGAGCATGGCTGGGCCGAGAACTCGCTCTTCAACTTCGAGGGCGGCTGTTACGCCAAGGTGATCAAGCTCAGCCGCGAGGCCGAGCCTGAGATCTATGCCACCACCGAGCGCTTCGGCACGGTGCTGGAGAACGTCGTGATCGATCCGACCGGCGGCCTCAACCTCGATGACGGCCAGTACACCGAGAACACCCGCGCCTGCTACCCGATCGACTTCATCCCGAACACTCTGGCGAGTGGCATCGCCGGCACACCGGAGAACATCGTGATGCTGACGGCCGACGCCTTCGGCGTGCTGCCGCCGATCTCGCGGCTGTCGCCGGAGCAGGCGATGTATCACTTCCTCTCGGGCTACACCGCGCGCGTCGCCGGCACCGAGAAGGGCGTGACCGAGCCGCAGGCGACCTTCTCGACCTGCTTCGGTGCACCGTTCATGCCGCGGCATCCGACCGTCTACGCCAAGATGCTGGGCGAGAAGATGGCTCGCCAGAATGTGAAGTGCTGGCTTCTCAACACCGGCTGGTCGGGCGGCGGCTTCGGCGTCGGCCAGCGCATGTCGATCAAGTACACCCGCGCCATGGTGAAGGCCGCGCTCGACGGTTCGCTCGCGTCGGTCGCCTCGTCGACCGATCCGCACTTCGGCATGCAGGTCCCGAACGCCTGCCCGGAGGTGCCCGGCGACGTGCTGAACCCGCGGAACACCTGGAAGGACAAGAAGGCCTACGACAACACGGCCCGCGACCTGACGCAGCGCTTCGAGAAGAACTTCCAGCAGTTCGAGAGCCACGTCGACGGCAAGGTCAAGCAGGCGGCCATCCGCGCCGCGGCCTGATCCACAGCGGGGCTGCAATTGCAGCCCCTTTCGCCTTTGCGGTCAGGGCCCCATATGATGCCCTGACTTGTCGACGCTACCCACCATTGCGCCGCCCGAGCGCGTCGCCGCGCAAGAGCGCACCACCGCGCGTGTACGCGGCCCCCTTCGCCTGCCGCTGATCGCTGCGCTGGCCCTGGCCTTTGCGTCCCTGGCGCTGATCTCGGGCATCGCCTACATCGTGGTGCTGGCCGGCGCCGCCGGGACCGCCGAGCGCCTGCTGGTCGACCGAGCCGCCAGCGGCATCGACCGCCAGGTGGCGGCGATCCAGAACCGGCTCGATCCTGTTACCGACCAGCTCGAGCTGCTGGCCAGCCTGATGGCCGCCGGCCGCGTCGATGTCGATTCCCCGGTCGCCGTGCGCGAGGCGCTGGCGATCCTGATGGAGCGGGCGCCGACGGTGTCGATTGCCGCCTTCGGCACGCTCGACCTGCAGCTTCATCGCGCGGTCCGCCATCCCGACGGCACGATCAGCCGCGACACCGTCAAGTTGACCGACCTGCAGCGCGGGCTCGAGCGCTTCCGCGACCTGCAGACCGCCCACCGCACCTTCTGGGGGGACCTATTCTGGAGCCAGTCGATGAAGCAGCCGGTGCTCAACGTGCGCACGCCGGTGCGGCGCGTTGATAACGCCTTCATCGGCGCGCTGGTCGCCACGGTAGGCGTCGGCGACCTGTCCTCGCTGATCGGCGATCCCGATCATGGCGGCGATGCCCGCCACTTCATCCTGTTCGACCACGACAAGGTGCTGGCGCATCGCCTGCTGACCGATCCCAGCCATTTCAAGCTCACCGAGGACAAGCCGCTGCCGACCGTCCAGCAGCTCGGCGATCCGGTGTTGGCCCACATCTGGGACCCGCAGGTGCACAGCCCGACGATCGATCGTGCGCTGGGCGCACTCGGCCACGTCGTCGTGGCCGACGGCCATCGCTGGGTGTTCGTCTATCGCGAGCTGCGCGGCTACGGCCCGCGGCCGTGGCTGGTTGGCCAGTATTTTCCGATCGAGGACGCGACGGCCGATCTCGACAAGCTGATGAACGGCGCGATCGTCGGCGCCGCGACGCTCGCGGTGGCGCTCGGGCTCGCCATCCTGATGGGCTTCCGCATGGCGCGCTCGATCCGCACCATCACCACCGCCGCCCAGGCGATCGAGCGGCTGGAGTTCGACCAGCCGATGCACAAGCGCTCGCGGCTGCGCGAGATCGACGACGCGGCGGCCAGCCTCGACAAGGCGCGCAGCGCGCTGCGCTGGTTCGGTCACTACGTGCCGCAGCGCCTAGTGCGCCGCCTGATGGACCAGGGCGAGGACGCCGTCGTTTCGCGTCGCACCGATCTCACTGTGATGTTCACCGACATCGTGAGCTTCACGCCACAGGCCGAGCACCTGCCCGAGGACGAGACGGCGGCGCTGCTCAATCACCACTTCGCCCTGCTCGGCGCCTGCATCGAGCGCGAGGGCGGCATCATCGACAAGTACATCGGCGATTCGGTGATGGCGCTGTGGGGGCCGCTGGCGGGCACGCCGCCCGACTATGCGGCCGCCGCAATCCGCGCGGCGCTCGACATCGCCAAGGTGATCGGTGAGGACAACCAGATTCGGCGCGCCCGCGGCGAGGCACCGATCCGGCTGCGCATCGGCCTGCACTCGGGGCCCGCGGTGGTCGGCAACATCGGCGCGCCGGGCCGCGTCAACTTTACGGTGGTCGGCGATACGGTGAACGTGGCGCAGCGCTTCGAGCAGCTCGGCAAGGTGTACATGCGGCCGGAGGAGGACATCATCGTCCTGGTGAGCGGCGCCACGATCGCCGCGGTCAAGGACCGCGCGAACCTCGGCATCGAGCTGCCGAAGCC
>DASXQC010000127.1:0-1523 GCA_036493235.1 Reyranella sp. | reverse complement strand
GACTGGGACGTGTTCTTCGGCGTGGCGCTGATCGTGCTCGTCATGGAGGCGATGCGCCGCTCGACCGGCTGGGTGATGCCGATCATCACCTCGTGCTTCCTTCTCTATGCCATCTTCGGCGCGTATCTGCCGGCGCCGTGGACGCACCAGGGGTACGAGATTCCGCGCATCATCGGGCACATGTACATGACGCTCGAAGGAATATTCGGCGTCGCGCTCGGCGTGTCGGCGTCGCTCATCATCCTGTTCACGATCTACGGCGCCTTCCTGCAGTATTCGGGGGCAGGCAAGTTCTTCATCGATTTCTCGTTCTCGGCGATGGGCGGCAAGCCCACGGGAGCCGGGCGCACGGTCGTGCTCGCCTCGTTCCTGCTCGGCGGGCCTTCCGGCTCGGGCGTGGCGACGACGGTGACGCTCGGCTCCGTGGCCTGGCCGATGCTGCGCAAGGTCGGCTACGCCAAGGAGGTCGCCGGCGGCTTGCTTGCGGCGGGCGGGCTGGGCGCGATCATCTCACCGCCGGTGCTCGGCGCCGCGGCGTTCCTGATCGCCGACTTCCTCAAGATCTCCTACCTCGACGTCATCCTGATGGCGACGATCCCGACCTGTCTGTACTACCTCGCGCTGTTCGTCATGGTCGAGATCGACGTGCGCAAGTACGGCATGAAGAACGTCACCTTCGAGCACGTCGAGAGCGCATGGAGCCTGGCGCTGAAGTACTGGTATCACTTCCTGTCGCTGGTCTCGATCGTGGCATTCATGCTGCGCGGCTACTCGGCGCCCACCGCGGTCTTCTGGGCGACGGGCATTGCCGCGGTGACGAGCCTTCTGCGCGCCGACACGTCTCTCATCCCGTACGGCATCTTCACCGGCAAGACTCCCGTCGTCTCGGGTCTGTGGAATTCGGGGTTCATCAAGGCGATGTCGGGCGGCGCCCTGGGGGTGCTGAATGTCGCCTCGACCTGCGCCGGCGCCGGGATCATCGTCGGCGTGGTCACGCTGACCGGCCTCGGGCTCAAGTTCAGCTCGATCGTCCTCGCTTACGCTGGCGGGTCGCTGCTGCTGACCGCGCTCTATACATCGCTCATCGTCTGGATCGTCGGCCTCGCCGTGCCGGTGACCGCCAGCTACATCATCTGCGCGGTCATCGCCGCGCCGGCGCTGATCAAGCTCGGGGTGCCGGATTTCGCCGCGCACATGTTCATCTTCTACTACGCGGTGCTTTCCGAGGTTTCGCCGCCGACGGCGCTTTCGCCCTTTGCTGCTGCGGCGATCACCGGCGGCGATCCGTACAAGACCACGCTGCAGTGCTGGAAGTACACGGTGCCTGCGTTCCTCGTGCCGTTCATGTTCGTGCTCGATCCGAGCGGGACGGGCCTCCTGCTGACCGGGTCGTTCAAGACCCTCGCCGGCGCGGACTGGGGCTCGGTCGCCGAGGTGACGATCACCGCGGCCGTGGGCATCGTCGCGCTCGCCGGCAGCTTCCAAGGCTGGCTCTTCAAGCGCACGCCGCTCTACGAGCGCGT
>DASXQC010000126.1:0-6319 GCA_036493235.1 Reyranella sp. | reverse complement strand
GAGGGCGCGCCGCGCCTTGAGCGCGGTGGCGAGCGTGCCTTCGTCCAGCCAGTCGAGCTCGCCGCCCACCGGCACGCCGTGCGCCAGCCGCGTCAGCGGCACGCCGGCATTGCCCAGCCGCTCGGCGAGATAGTGGGCGGTGGTCTGGCCGTCGACGGTGGCGTTGGTGGCGACGATGATCTCGCGGATATCGCGATCCTGTAAGCGGCGCAGCAGGCCGGCGATGTTGAGCTCGTCCGGGCCGATGCCGTCGAGCGCGGACAGGGTGCCGCCCAGCACGTGATAGTGGCCGCTGAAGACCTTGGCGCGCTCCAGCGCCCACAGATCGCCGACATCCTCGACGACGCAGATCAGCCCGGTATCGCGCCGCGAATCGGCGCAGATCGAGCAGGGATCGATCGTGTCGAGGTTGCCGCAGATCGTGCAGGGCCGGATCGCCCGCGCCGCATCGGCCAGCGCCGTGCTGAGCGGCTGCATCAGCACTTCGCGCTTCTTCAACAAATGCAGCGCAACGCGGCGGGCCGAGCGCGGGCCCAGCCCGGGCAGCCGACCCAGCAACTGGATCAGCCGCTCGATTTCGGGTCCGTTCATGGCTGGGAGCGCGCCACTCCAGTGGCGCTCATGGTCAGCGCTTCAGCCAGGGAAGAGCGGCACTGGAGTGCCGCGCTCCCAGCAATCACAGCTTGAAGCCCGGCGGGAGCGGCAGGCCGCCGGTGATCTGCTTCATCTGCTCCTGCACGGTCTCCTCGACCTTGGTGCGCGCGTCGTTGGCGGCGGCGACGATCAGGTCCTCGACCACGCCCTTGTCGTCGGGCTTGAACAGAGAAGCTTCGATATTGACCCGCAAGGTCGTACCCCTGCCGTTGACGGTCACCTTGACCATGCCGGCGCCCGAGCTGCCGACGATCTCCAGGCGTTCGAGCTGCTCCTGCAGCTCCTTCACCTTCTGCTGCATCTGCTGCGCCTGGGCCATCAGGCCGCCGAGATCCTTGAGCTTGTCGAACATCAGTAATCGCTTTCCGGTATGTCGTCGTCGGCCGGATATTCCTCGGCCGGGGGTGGTTCGTCATCGGCCCCGTCACCGTGCAGGCCGACGAGCAGCGAGGCTTCCTCGCCCTTGCGCTTCACGGCCTCCAGCTTGGCGCCGGGGAATGTCTTCAATATGGCCTGCACCAGCGGATTGGCCTCGGCCTTGTTTCGCAGCGTATCGGCGTTGGCCGCTTTCTGCTGCGCCAGGGTCGGCTTGCCCTCGGCATTGGACACCGAGGCGAGCCAGCGCCGGCCGGTCCACTTGCCCAGCAGGTCGCTCAGCCGCGAGGCCAGGTCGCCCGGTGCGATCTTCTCCGGCCGGAACTCGATCACGCCCGGCTCGCAGCGCACCTCGTGCACGTGGTGCATCAGGGCATTGACCAGCCGCGCTTCGCGCTTGCTTTCGAACAGCGCCACGACCTCGGTGAAGTTCCGCGGATTGGGCAGCGCCTCGGTCGCCTGGACCGGCTGCGGCGCGATGGCGCTCGCCGGCTGCGACGTGGCGAGACGGGCCGCGGCACCGCCACCACCTCCGCCACCGCGCGGGGCCGGCGCGCCGCTCGCGACGGGAGCGACGCCGCCATTCTGCAGCTGCTTCAGCGCATCGGACGGCGAGGGCAGGTCGGCGGCATAGCACAGCCGGATCAGCGCCATCTCGGCGGCACGGGCAGGCGAGGGTGCGCGCAGCGTCTCGTCGAGGCCCTTCATCAGCAGCGCCCAGGCCCGGGTCAGGGAGGCGAGCGTCAGCTTCTGCGCCATCGCGAGGCCCTGCGTGCGCTCGCTGTCGGCGACGTTGGCGCCGGCCTCGGGCGTGATCTTCATCCGCGTCACCCAGTGGGTGAGCTCGAGCAGGTCTTGGAGGATCACCACCGGATCGGCGCCGGCATCGTGCATCTCGCCCAGCAGGCCGACGACGGCGGCCGCATCGCCACGCATGGTCTTCTCGAACAGCTCCATCACGCGGCTGCGGTCGGCGAGGCCCAGCATGTCGCGCACCTGTGCGGCATCGACCACGCCGCCGCCATGGGCGATCGCCTGGTCGAGCATCGACAGCCCGTCGCGCACCGAGCCGTCGGCGGCGCGCGCGACCAGCGCGAGCGCCTCGGGCGAGATCTCGACCTTCTCCTGTCCGGCGATCTTGCCGAACCATTCGACCAGCACATCCTGCGGCACGCGCTTGAGGTCGAAGCGCTGGCAGCGCGACAGCACCGTCACCGGCACCTTGCGGATCTCGGTGGTGGCGAACACGAATTTCACGTGCGGCGGCGGCTCCTCGAGCGTCTTCAGCAGCGCGTTGAACGCCGCGGCCGAGAGCATGTGCACTTCGTCGATGATATAGACCTTGTAGCGTGCCGAGACCGGGCGGTAGCGCACACCCTCGATCAGCTCGCGCGCGTCGGCCACGCCGGTGCGCGAGGCCGCGTCCATCTCGATCACGTCGACGTTGCGATCCTCGGTGATGGCGACGCAGTGGGCACAGACGCCGCACGGATCGACGGTCGCGCCGCCCTTGCCGTCGGCGCCGACGCAGTTGAGGGCTCGGGCGATGATGCGGGCGGTCGTAGTCTTGCCGACGCCGCGCACGCCGGTGAGCATGAAGGCGTGGGCGATGCGGCCGGTGGCGATCGCGTTGCGCAGGGTGCGCACCATCGCTTCCTGACCGACCAGGGTGGTGAAATCGACGGGACGGTATTTGCGGGCAAGGACCCTGTAGGGAAGCGATTCGGAGGCTTCCGGCATGTGGACGTCCTGACCCGAAGACGCGCCGTGGCCCCTCTCAGGCCCTGCGGTCTTCGCGCTGGGGCCACCTGCCTCGAAGCGGCGGCGCGCGCCCCGCAGCAGGGTGAGAGACCGGCATGACCCGAAGCGAATTCGTTACGGCTGCTTCCTTCCGGATCTGACCGGGTTGGCGACTGCTCCGCCCACACCGGCCCCTCGAGGCGGTTATATCAGGAGTCGGGCCGGCTGGCGCAAGGCTTCCGCTGGGGGCGATTTCCCGGGTTTCGCACGACTTCCCACCCGTGTGGGAAGCCTTCGATGCCCATGCCATAAGGATTTTGGGCGATTCTTCGCACTTTACGGCTACCTGCCCTTCCCACTTTCGGCACTACCCATCCCTTGTCAGCCTCGCTGGAACTAGATTCACGATGCCTGCCAGCCCGCGGGGCCATAACAGCAGGATGGCGGCGAGCACCGAGCCGAGCACGATCTTGTCGCCGTCGCCGCCGATCGAGAAAAAGGTCTGCTGGACGATGATCAGGGCGGTGCCGATCAGCGGCCCCAGCAGCAGGCGGCGGCCGACGATCACGATTGCCGTCAGCATCAGGACCAGGAAGTAGGTCTCGAACATGTCCGGCCCGACATAGGCGCGCTGGTAGGCATAGAGCCAGCCGGCCAGCGCCGATATCGGTGCCGAGGCGACGAACACCCCGAGCCGCACCTTGCGGGCGTCGATGCCCAGCGCGGTCGCGAGGTCCGGATTCATCTGCACCATCAGCGCGCTGGTGCCGAGCCGCGAATGGCGGAAGCGGTGGATGAACAACAGCGTGCCCATCAGCATCACCCAGGCGATCGGCCAGAGCTGGTCGTTGCCGTTCGCCGACAAGCTCCAGCTTCCGATCGCCAGGGTGAGCGGCGGGATGCCGACGATGCCGTCCGAGCCGCCGAGGAAGGACCAGTTGAAGGCGATCTCCATCGCCACCACAGCGGCAGCGTAGGTCACCAGCGAGAAGACGAACTCGCGCGTGCGAAGCGTCGCGAGGCCCAGCACGACGGCCAACACCATCGCTATGACGACGGCGGCTGCAGCGGTCGGCAGGCCGCTCCAGCCGGCATTGACCGAGAGCAGGGAAGCGGCGTAGCCGCCGGCCGCCCAGAAGATGGTGTGCCCCAGGCTCACCTCGCCGAGATAGGACAGGATGAGGTCGGCGCCGTAGGACATCACCGCCAGGATGGCGATCGACGTGCAGGCGGCGTAGGCGACCGGGCTGCCGCCCGCGACCGCCGGCACGAAATAGGCGAGCGCGGCCAGCAGCAGGGCGAGCGGGGTGGCGAGGCGGCGGAGGGTCATCGTGCCGCCAATCCGCGCGGTCGCAGGACCAGGAAGGCCAGCAGCACGAAGAATGCCGCCGCCGTCGTGTAGGCCGAGGAGACCAATGCGCCGAACAGGGCGGTGAACAGGCCGAGGCCGAACCCGGCGACTAGGCTGCCGGTCACCGAACCGATGCCGCCCAGCACCACGACCACAAAGGTCAGGATCACCTCGTCGAAGCCCATGCTGGTCAGGATCGGGCTGCGCGGCGCCACCAGACCCGCGCCCAGCGCCACGGCGGCGCATTCGAAGACGAACACCCCGACATAGACGCGGGCGGCGTTGATGCCGAAGAGCTGCGCCAGCTTGGGATCCTCGGCGACCGAGCGCACGATGGCGCCGACCCGCGTGCGGTTCAGCACCAGCCACAGCACGCCGAACAGCAGCAGGGTGCCGACCAGGGTCAGCACGTCCTGCCAGGTGAACCAGATCTCGCCGATCCGGATCTCGGCCGACTGCAAGGGGCTGACGAAGCGCTCGGGATCGCCGCCGAACAGCCGCGACGCGCCACCCTGGAAGATGTAGCCGAAGCCGAGCGTGACGATCATCAGGCTGGTTAGGTTCTGCTGCATCACCGGCCGCAGCATCAGCCCCTGCAGCACGACGCCGAGCAGGCCGAGCACGACGACGGCGATCGGCACGGCAAGGAAGTAGTTCACGCCGAGCTTGGTCATCACCGCCCAGGCGACGAAGGCGCCCAGCATGTAGAGCTGGCCGTGCGCGAAGTTGACCAGGCGGGCAGCGCCCAGCAGCACCGTCCAGCCGATCGCGATCAGGGCGTAGCCGGAGCCGAGGACGAGCCCGTTGATGAGCTGTTGCAGGATGTTCATGCGGTGAGGCTTCCGAGATAGGCCTCGAGGATGCGAGGATCGTTCTTCATCGACGTGGCCGGTCCCTTGGCCACCACCTTGCCGCGCTCCAGCAGGTAGAGCTCGTCGACCAGCTCCAGGGTCGCGCGCACGTTCTGTTCGACCAGCAGCAGTGACAGGCCGCGATCGACCAGCTTTCGCATCGTTTCGAGCAGCTCGTAGACCAGCCGAGGCGCCAGGCCCGCCGACGGCTCGTCGAGCAGCAGTACCCGGGGCGCGGCGCGGAGCGCGCGGCTCACCGCCACCATCTGCCGCTCGCCCCCCGACAGCATGCGGCCCTTGTGATGACGCCGCTCGGCGAGCCGCGGGAAGAGCTCGTGGATCTCCTCCATCGAGAAGAGATGGCGACCGGTCGTGTCGGCCGGTGGCCGGACCAGCGCGAGGTTCTCCATCACCGTCAGCTCGGAGAAGATGCCTTTGCCCTCCGGCACAAGGACCAGGCCCTGTGCAGCGCGACGGTGCGGCGGCAGGTTGTCCATCGGGCTGCCGCCCAACCGCACCGTGCCGCGCACGACCGGCGTGCCGCGCGACCAGCCGGCCAGCGCATTGATCAGCGTGCTCTTGCCTGCGCCGTTGGCGCCGACCATGCCGACTATCCTGCCTGTGGGCACCGCAAGATCGACGCCGTCGACCGCGACGTTGCCGCCGTAGCGGACTGACAGGCCCGTCGCTTCGAGCTCTACAGTCATGCGGCGCGGCCCAGATAAGCTTCGAGCACCGCCTCGTTGCGCTGGATCTCGGCCGGCAGCCCTTCGGCGAGCTTGCGGCCCTGGTCGATCACGACGATGCGGTCGGCAATCGCCATGATCAGGTCCATGTGATGCTCGATCACCACCACGGCGACTCCGCGCCGGCGCAGGTCGACCAGCAAGTCGGCGAGCCGCTTCATGTCCGGGCCGCCGGTGCCGGCCGCCGGCTCGTCGATCAGCAGCGCCTGCGCGCCGGCGCCGTAGGCGAGCACGACCGAGAGCAGGCGTTGGGTGCCGTAGGCGATATCGCCCGGGTGCTTGCCGTGGTCGGACGCAGCAATCCCGAAGCTGGTCAGCAGTTCGGCCGCAGCGCGCTCGGCCTGACGGCGGGTCGCGGCTTCCCGCCAGGGCGTCACGATCGACCGTCCGAGCGACGTCGAATGCTGCAGCAGCATCGCTGCCATCGCGTTCTCGAGCAGCGTCAGCTCGCCGAAGAAGGCGTTGTGCTGGAACGTCCGGCGCAGGCCGCGCCGCGCCAGCTCGTAGGTCGGCACGCCGGTCACGTTGCGGTCCGCCAGGTGCACATGGCCCTGACGGCGCACCGCATTGGTGACGGCGGCGAAGCACGAACTCTTGCCGGC
>DASXQC010000125.1:0-6034 GCA_036493235.1 Reyranella sp. | reverse complement strand
AGCGGCCGCTGCGCGTTCCAGCCCCAGTTGGTGCGGAACTTGATGTCGAGCACCTCGACCGCCAGCACGTCGCCGCGCTCGGCGCCCTCGACATGCACGGGGCCGGTGAGAATGTGCCGGCCGAGATGCGGCGTGAGCTTGGACAGCACCTCGCGATGCTCCGGCAGCACGTTCATCGGCGGCTCGGGCAGGATGTTCTCGGAGCCCGACAGGCAGTGGATGGTGGCAATGTCGCCCGACTTGATCCGGAGCTTCGGCGGCAGTTCGCAGTCGAAATAGCCCCAGTGGCAGGTCTCAGGCGAGGAATGAAGCTCATGCGTGGCCATGCGGTCCCCCAAATCGTCGTGCAGTTGAAGCACGAACCATGCCCCCGGTGCTATAGCCAAGGCATGAACTACCGCCATGGCTACCACGCCGGGAACTACGCGGACGTGCTGAAGCATCTCGTCCTGGTCGAGCTGCTGCGGCTGCTGACGGCTAAGGACAAGAAGCTGTTCGTGCTCGACACGCACGGCGGCGCGGGCGGCTACGATCTCGGCGCCGGCCTCGCGGCGCGCACGCGCGAGGCCGAGGCCGGCATCCAGCGGCTGATGGCGATGCCGCGTGCCGGCATGCCGGCCGCGGTCGCGCGCTATCTCGCGGCGGTCGCGGCTTACGATCGCAAGTTCGGGCGGGGCGAGGGGCTCAGGCACTATCCCGGCTCGCCGCGGCTGGTGCGGGCGGTGCTGCGGCCGGGCGACCGGTTCGTCGCCTGCGAGCTGCATCCGCAGGAGGCGCTGGCGCTCAAGCGCGAGTTCGCCGGCGACCGCGCCGTCGATGTCCGGCAGGCCGACGGCTACCACGCGCTGAAGGCGCTGCTGCCGCCGGTCGAGCGGCGCGGGCTGGTGATGATCGATCCGCCGTTCGAGAAGACCGACGAGTTCGAGACGCTGTCGCGCGGGCTGAAACATGCGCTGCGGCGGTTCGCGACCGGCTGCTACGCCGTCTGGTATCCGATCAAGGACGAGGATGCGGTCGCCGCCTTCAAGGATCAACTCGCTGGCTTGAAGACGCTCGTCCTGGAGATGCGCCTCGACGCGGTGACCGACGGCAAGCTCGGGGCGTGTGGCGTGGCGGTGATCAACCCGCCCTGGACGTTCCAGGAGTCGATGGCGGAGGCACTGTCCTGGCTGGCGAAGCCTCTCGACGCGAGCGGCCATCTTTTTCTTTTGCCCGAACGGTAAAGTTCGCCGCGGCGCGGCACGCGATTCCCTGGATATTTGGGCGGACGTGCCGGAACGGCGCCGGAATCCGACTCTTCTGCTCGTCGCTTTGGGCATTGGATTGCAGATCGAGACCCTCAAACAGCGGCTTTCCCCCCGGCCATTGCCCGTAATAGGTGTTCGGCGCGTGATCATGCAGTGTCGCGCATGATGTTGATCGTGCTGCGCCTGCTGTCACTCTTGGGGCCGAAATCCCGATGGGATCTGCATTTCACCCCGCGACCCCCGGATAGAGGTGTTTTTCAGAAAGTGGGAAATCGGTGGACTCGTGGACTCTTGGCCTGAAATCCTTGTGCCGTCGGCATCCAACCGGTCCACACCCGACTGGACTCTTGTGGACTCTCGCCAAGGGCGTTTCGACGAGAAGCAACTTCGCGCTAGTCCTTCGGCTTCCAGCCCCACAGCTTGAAAGCGGCGGCCGCGACCTCGGGATCGAGCTCCTGCGGCGTGATCTTCGTGCCGCGGCTCAGTTCGTCGACGATGATACTGAGGCCGGCCAGCCGCGCGTGGCGCTTGTCGTCCGAGGCGATCACGTGCCAGGGCGCGTAGTCGGTGTCGGTCTTGTCGAGCATGTCCTTGTAGGCTTCGAGATACTGCTTGCGCTTGGCGATGTTGCGAAAGTCCTCGAGCCCGACCTTGTAGCGCTTGTGCGGGTTCTCCAGCCGCTTGAGCATGCGCTTCTTCTGCTCCTCCTCACTGACATGGATGAGCAGCTTGATGAAGCGCACGCCGGCATCGGTCAGGGTGCGCTCGAACTCGTTGATCTCATGGTAGGCGCGCTGCCATTCCGCCTTGGTGCAGAAGCCTTCGATCCGCTCGACCAGGACGCGCCCGTACCAGGTGCGGTCGAAGATCGCCCAATTTGCAGGCGGCGGGACTCGCTCCCAGAAACGCCACAGGAAATGGCGGCCCTGCTCCTCGCGCGACGGTGCGCCGATGCGCCAGACATGGGTCGAGCGTGGCTCCAGGCCGAACACCGCGCGCTGGATCAGCCCGCCCTTGCCGGCGGCGTCCCAGCCGTCGATGCCGATGATGACTCGGCTGCCGGCGCGCAGATGCTCGACCTGCAGGTCCAGGAGCCGGTTCTGCAGCTTCTTCAGCCGGCGCTCGTAGTCGTGGTCGTCGAGCGGCCCGTCGATCATCTTCATCTTGTCGAGGCTCGGCCACTTGCTCATGCATTCCTCCAAGCAGGATCGTGCCAGAGCGGGAGGGAGATTGACAGCCAACGGCCGCCTGACGACTAATCCGTGCGATGGCCGACCCTTCTCCCACCCTCCGCTTCGTCGAGCGCGGCGGCGCTCCGGTGCTGGAGGTCGGTGGCACCTGGACCGCGTTCACTCTGCACGACGTCCGCCAGCGGCTCGACAAGGCGCGCCGCGCCGCGCCGCGCCAGGGCGGCACCAAAGGGCCACACGCGGTCGATGCCACCCACGTGGAGCGCCTCGACACGACCGGCGCGCTCGAGATCCTGCAGCTTGCCGGCGGTGCCGAGGCCGAGATCGAGACCGCTGAGAAGGGCCATGCCGAGCTGTTCGAGGTGGTGAAGGCCAACATGGTCGAGCCGACGCCGCCGCGGCACGTCGACTTCCTCTCCCACTGGCTCGAGGAGCTCGGTCGCGACCTGATCGATCTCGGCAAGCAGATCGTCAGCCTGTGCGCCTTCTTCGGCGAGATCATCGTGATCTTCTTCGAAGCCTTCGTCAGCCCGAAGCGCTTCCGCATCGGCGCCGTGGTGCAGCAAATGTTCGAGGTCTGGGTCAAGGCGCTGCTGATCGTGGGCGTCCTGTGCTTTCTGATCGGCGTGGTGATCGCCTACCAGGGCGTGCAGCAGCTCAAGCAGTTCGGCGCCGAGACCTTCACCGTCGAGGCGGTCGGCATCGGCATGTTCCGCGAGCTCGGCCCGTTGCTGACCGCGATCATCGTCGCCGGCCGCTCGGGCAGCGCCTTCACCGCCCAGATCGGCACCATGCAGGTGAACCAGGAGATCGATGCGATGCGCACGATCGGGCTCAACCCGATCGAATGGCTGGTGCTGCCGCGTATCCTGGCGCTGGTGCTGTCGATGCCGCTGCTGGCCTTCTGGGGCAACATGACCGGCCTCCTGGGCGGCGCGGTCGCCTGCACGGTCTATCTCGATTTCACCTTCGTGCAGTTCTTCGACCGGCTGCGCGACACGGTCGGCATCTGGCATTTCTACACCGGCATGATCAAGGCGCCGGTGTTCGGGTTCATCATCGCCGCGATCGGCTGCTTCGAGGGACTGCAGGTCAAGGGTAGCGCCGAGAGCGTCGGCCAGCTCACCACCCGCTCGGTGGTCGAATCGATCTTCTGCGTGATCGTGCTCGACGCGGTGTTTTCCATCATCTTCCTGCTGGCCAACGTATGAGTGCGGACGAAGACGCAGCCCCGGGCAAGACCCTGGAAGGCGGCCAGCTCGTCGATCATCGCGCCGGCCGGGACGTCGTGCTGAAGCTGCGGGGCGTGCGCACCCAGTTCGGCGACCACGTGGTGCACAACAAGCTCGACCTCGACGTGTTCCGCGGCGAGGTGGTCGGCCTGGTCGGCGGCTCGGGCACCGGCAAGTCCGTGCTGTTGCGGACCGTGCTCGGCCTCAACCCGCTGCGCGCCGGTACGATCGAGCTGCTCGGCACCAACACGCGGTCGGTGCATGGGGGGGCGGAGCGGAAGCTGCTGTCGCATATCGGCGTGCAGTTCCAGGACGGCGCGCTGTTCTCCTCGCTCTCGGTGGCGGACAACATCATGCTGCCGATCCGCGAGCATGCCGGACTGGACGAGGGGCTGATGCACTCGATCGCGGCGCTTAAGATCGCCCTGGTCGGTCTGCCGCGCGATACCGGGGACAAGAAGCCCTCGGAGCTGAGCGGCGGCATGCGCAAGCGGGCGAGCCTGGCCCGGGCCCTGGCGCTCGATCCCGACATGCTGTTCCTCGACGAGCCGACCGCCGGCCTCGACCCGATCGGCGCCTCGCACTATGACGAACTGATCGGCCAATTGCGGCAAAGTCTGGGCCTCACTGTATTAATGGTGACTCACGACCTCGACAGTCTCCATGCTGTCTGCGACCGCATCGCGGTCCTGCTCGACAAGCGCGTCGTGGTAGGTACCATGGAAGAGATGCTTGCTTACGATCACCCCTGGGTCCGGGAGTATTTCCACGGTCCCCGTGGCCGGGCGGCGCTCAAACAGGCGTAACGAAGTTCCATGGAAAAGCGCTCGCCTTACGTCCTGATCGGAGCAGCGGTCATGCTGTTCGTCGCTGCGGTCGTGGGATTCGTGATCTGGAAGCTGCGGGCCGGCGACCAGACCTCCTACGCGTACTACGTGATCCTGTTCTCGGGGGACGTGCAGGGCTTGACCGTCGACTCGCCGGTCTACTACCGCGGCCTGCGGGTTGGCCGGGTGCATGACATCGCGCTCACCTCGAGGGTCGACATGCAGCGCAGCACCGGCCGCGAGCGGCTCAGCGAGAAGATCCAGGTCACGGTCGCGGTCGACTACCACATCGATATCCGCGAGCGCTCCTACGCGGTGTTCGAAAAGCCGTTCATCGCCGGCGCAGCCTTCGTCCAGATCGTCGGCCGCGTCGACGTCGACCAGATCAAGCCCAAGAAGAGGCTGGGCGAGAAACCTTATCCCGAGATCCGCGAGGGGGCGTCGTTCCTGCAGGTCACCTCGACCTCGGCGCAGGAGCTCCTGTCCAAGGCCGGCACCACCGTCGACCGGCTGAACGAGCTGCTCAATCCCGACAATATCCAGTCGGTCGGCGATTCGCTGCGCAGCCTCAACACCACGCTGGCAGGCATCGCCAAGCAGGACGCCAACATCCAGAAGACGCTGGCCGACCTGCCGGACGCGGTGGCCGACTTCAAGCAGACCTTCGCCAAGCTCAACTCGGCGGCCGACCGGCTCAACCTGATCGCCATGGAGCTGGGGCCGCAGGACGCCGAGACCAAGAAGGCGCTGGCCGGCAAGGATCCGAGCGAGCTCAACAAGACGCTGGTCGAGGCTCGCAAGGCGCTGACCAATATCGACGCCGCGTCGGCCCAGCTCAACCACCTGGTCGCCGACAGCAAGGGCGGCATCCGCGAATTCTCCCAGAACGGCCTGGTCGAGCTGAGCTACGCCATCCGTGAGCTGCGCCAGCTGACCCAAAACCTCAACATCATCGCCACCAAGATCGAGCGCGACCCGGCGAACTTCCTGTTCACCGGCAAGCAGGGATACACACCCAAATGAACGTCCGCCCATGGTCATGAAGTGGGCCGCTTGCGCGGCCGCCCTGCTGCTCGGCGGCTGCCAGCTGATCAACGCGGCCGAGGAACCGACCGACCTCTACACGATCACACCCAAGAGCACGTTCGAGCCCGACATGCCGTCGGTGTTCTGGCAGCTCGCGGTCGAGGTGCCGAACGCGTCGGCCTTCCTCAACACCAGCCGCATCGCCATCGCCCAGTCGCTGACCTCGTCGGACTACTACGCCAAGACCGGCTGGACCGACCGCGCGCCGCTGATGGTGCAGACGCGCATCGTCGATTCGTTCGAGAACAGCCACAAGATCATCGCCGTGGCGCGCGAATCGATCGGCTTGCGGGCCAACTACGTGCTGCAGTCGGACCTGCGCAACTTCGAGGCGATGTACTTCTACGGCAAGCTGCCGATCGCCCATGTCCGGCTGGTCGCCAAGCTGGTGCGCATGCCCGACCGGCAGATCATCGGCGTCGCCACCTTCGAGCGCTGCGTGAAGGCGCGCA
>DASXQC010000124.1:0-2509 GCA_036493235.1 Reyranella sp. | reverse complement strand
GATCGATGAGGCTCATCGGCGAGGGGCGTTCGGCGTTCCGACCTTCTTCCTCGACGGCCGCCTGTTCTGGGGTAACGACCGGCTGCCGCTGCTCGAGGCAGCGCTGCGCGGCGCCAACCTGCCGCGCTGGCGATCGACCTGAACGGCCAAGCACTCGCCCGAATTTTCCTTTAGAGCCATCGCAAACTTTTCCGCGGGCCAGCGCGCTGTTTCCTGGGAAATCTTGATCATGAGCGCCAAAGGCGTCGAATCCGGCGCCCGTGGCAAACCCATTATGGGCAATTGGTCGCCATTTCAGGCTCGTGAATAGCGGCTTGTTCCGCCGGCCATTGCCCGTAATAGGTGTTTGCCGCGCGGTGCTGCAGACTCGCGCGCATGATCGTTCTCATCGGACCGCGCTGCTCGTCGCTTGTAGCCAAGCGACTGAGTGGCGCTCGTGACTCCCGAGCGCGACTCCGCGCATTCACATGCGCTTTGAGCGGCGCAGTCCAAAGGGGTGTTTTTTAAGGGGGGCGGGGGTCGGTGGATTCGTGGACTCGAGGTCTCCGATGCCGATGCCATCAACACTTTGCCGGTCCACAGGGGTGTGGACTCTCGTTGGACTCCGGTCCGCGTTTCAGCAGGTCCAGCTCTAAGGCTTGAGCTCGATGTCCTCGTAGGACGGGAACGGGCTCATCCAGACGTCGGTGATCGTGTGCTTGGCGATGCGCGGTCCGATGCCGTTCAGGCTTCGCAAATCCATCACCGGCGCGTACATCGTGCGATCGATCGTGAGTTGCTGGATCTTGTGCAGCACGGCCTCGCGCTTCTCGACGTCGCGCTCCGTCGCCTGCTGGCGGAAGAGCTCGTCAATGTCGGGATAGCCGCCGTAGGCGTAGGCGCCCTTGGACTGGATGAACGTGTCGACGCGGCTGGCAGCGTTGCCGGAGCTGCCCGCCGCGGCCATGAACAGGCCGCGCAGCTTCTTCTCCTGCCACGCGCCGTAGAAGGCAGCGCGTTCCATCGAGCGCAGGCGGACACGGATACCGGCTGCGTTCAGCTCGTTGACCACCGCCTCGGCGACGGTCGGGAAGCCGGGGATGGCGGCGAATTCCCCGGCATCGAGGCCGTTCGGATATCCCGCGTCGGCGAGCAGCTTCTTGGCCTTCGCCGGGTCGTGGAGCGGCGGCGCGGCCTGCAGCGCGAAGTCCATGACGCGAGGCACGATCACGCCCGCTGGCGGGCAGAAGCCGAGGCAGGCGGCCTCGTTGATCTGCTGGCGATCGAGCGCCAGATTGGCTGCCAGCCGCAGCCGCGGGTCGTGCCAGGGCGACTTGGGGTCCCACTGCTCGGTGAACTCGATCCAGAAGATCGAGGCGTGCTTGGACGCCACCACCTGCATGCGCGGGTCGCGCCGGATGCCCTCGGCGTCCGGTCCGTCGAGCACCAGCCCGAAGTCGGCTTCGCCGGTCTTTACCGCCACCGCGCGCGTGGTGGCCTCAGGAACGCTGCGCATGATCAGGGTCTTCACGTTGGGAACGCGGCGCCAGTAGCCGGGGAAAGCCTCCAACTCGACCTCGACGCCCGGCCTGTGGCGTACGAACTTGTAAGGACCGGCGCCGACCGGATGCTTGCGGAAGCCGTCGTCGCCCACCTGGGTGAGGTAGTTCTTCGGCACGACGATGCCGGCGGCGCTGGCGGTGGTGCCGTAGAACGTCATGAAGTCGGGCCATGGCTCCTTGAGGTGAAAGCGCACCACTCGCGGATCGACGATCTCGACCTCGGAGACGCGGGCATGCAGGATCGCGGCACTCGCTCCCTTGTATCGCTCGAAGCTGAACTTCACGTCCTCCGTCGTGATCGGGTCGCCGTTGTGGAACTTCAGCCCGGGGCGCAGCTTGAACTCGTAGGTCTTGCCGTCGGGGCTTTCCTGCCACGACTCCGCGAGGCTCGGTCCCATCTTCTGCCCGGGGTACGGCCGCACGAGCGCATCGTGAATCGCGTAGAGCATGCCGAACGGCGTGATCTGCGGCGGCGCGGTCGACGGGTCGAACCATGCCGGCGAAATGGTGACGTGCCAGGCGATGGTGACCTTGCCCCGGGGCTCGCCGGCGGCTGCCGAGGGGACCGCACCGAGAATGACCGCGGCGATGAGCAGAAGCCGCGAAATCATGGCAACCTTCTCTCAGCTGAAGAGGTGGCAGGCGACCCGTCGACCGTCGACCTCGGCAAGCTTCGGTTCTTCCTGGGCACAGCGCGCGGTGGCGTGCGGGCAGCGCGGGTGGAAATGGCAGCCGCTCGGCGGGTTGATCGGGCTCGGCACCTCGCCCGACAGCGGCACTTCCTCGTGCCGCTCGTCCGGATGGCTGGGGAGGGCGGCCGAGAACAACGCCTTGGTGTACGGATGCAGCGCGGCGCGGGCGATGGTCCGCGCCTGGCCGCTTTCGACGATCTTGCCGAGATACATCACGACGATCTCGTGGCTCATGTGCGCCACTGCGGCGAGGTCGTGGGCGATGAACAGGTAGGC
>DASXQC010000123.1:0-4968 GCA_036493235.1 Reyranella sp. | reverse complement strand
GTTTTTCACCGGGCAAGCGTCGGCGTCGATGTAGATCGCGATCAGGCGAGCACCGCCATCTTCTTACGTTCGATCAGCTTGAAGTCGATCGCGGCGCCAAGGCCGGGGCCGTTGGGGACACGGACCATGCCGTCGCGGCCGACGACGATGTCGCGCGCGAGGCCGTATTTTTGCGCTCCGTCCGGCAGCAGCACCTCGAAGAAGGTGGTGTTCTTCAGCGAGGCGATGACGTGCAGGTTGGCCACGTTGTTCAGCGAGTTGCCGCCATGATGGACTTCGTAGCTCATGCGGAAGGCCTCGGCGAGATGCGCGGTCTTCACCAGGGTCGTGATGCCGCCCTTCACGGCGACGTCGCCGCGCAGGAAATCGGTGGCCTGCAGCATCAGCCACGGCTGGTAGGATTCCAGCCCGGCGATCGGATACTCGGTGGCGAGGATCGGGATCGAGAGCTGCTGCTTCAGCTTGACGTAATTGTAGATGTCCTGGTCGTGCAGCGGGTCCTCGTACCAGTAGTAGCCCATCTCCTCGACCGCACGGCCGACGCGCACCGCCGCTGGATAGTCGTAGGCCCAGGTCGAATCGAGCATGATGGTGTAGTCGCCGACCGCCTTGCGCACCGCCTCGCAGACCTTGATGTCCTCCTGCCAGCGGGTTGGCGGATGGATCTTGTAGGCGGCCCAGCCGTATTCCTTATATTCGAGAGCCTGCTCCGCATATTCCTGCGCCGAGCCCAGCACCGCCGAGCTGGCATAGGCTGGCACCGATTCGCGGAAGGTGCCGAGCAGGCGGTGGATCGGCTGGTTCATGATCTTGCCGCAGAGGTCCCACAGCGCGACGTCGACCGCGCCGATCGCCCGCACGCCGCAGGCGCGCTGCTTGCGCCACAGGTCGACGACGATCGCCTCGCGATGGAGCGGGTTCTTGCCCATCAGCACGGGCTTGAGGTGCGTGATCAGCCCCTGCCCGTCGGTCGTCGCCGAGTTGGACGCCGAACCCAGGAAGGCATGGCCCTCGGCGCCGTCGTCGGTGCGAATGCGCAGCAAGCCGAGCGCGCTCGAGCCGGCGAAACTGCTGTGCAGGCCATAGCGGGTCGCCGGGATGTCGTCCCAGGCGAACAATGTCAGCGAGACGTCGGTGATCTTCATCGTCAGTCCTCCCAGGCGCGCCGCTCGGCGCCGAACGGATCGTTCTCAACGCGGCTCTCGAGGTCGAACACCATGGTCGGCCGCTTGGTCGTATCGTAGGCCGGCCAGCCCGGATTGCCCGTCTTCGCAAAAGCGATCCAGGCGCCCGCCATTGTCTTGCCGAGTGGTAGGCGGGACGGATCGGTGCCGGTGATCGCAGCCCCCTCGACCGTGTTGAACACGAAGGGGATTTCGAGCGTGTGACAGGCGCGCAGGCGGCCGCTCAGCACCGGCGTCTCCCACGCGAACAGATAGACGAAGACGTCGGCCGCCTTCAGCGCGAGCTTGCGCTCGGCCATCTGCAGCGACGGCAGGCGCTGGCCGAGCTCGCCCATCAGGATCAGGCCGAGCTGGTCGGCCGGCAGGTCGGGTTGCGCGGCGTGATACTTCGCGACGATCTCCGCCGCGCGGTCGCCCAGGACCGGCTTCATCGCCATGGGCAGATTGTCGAACGTGGCGCCGCTCACCCACGGCAGATGGCCCAGGAACAGGCTCTGCTCGTCCTTGTTGGAGCCGATCATCAGCGGCACGTGCGCCGACACCGCGGGCGCGTCGGGATTGAACGGGCCGCCCGGAAAGTACGACCCGTCGATCACCGGGTTGAAGCCACGCCGCCGCCGTTCGGCCATCGGGCCGTTGGCCGCCCGCGCCTGCACGACGCCCTGCGCCGCCAGAATCTTCTCCGCTGGCATCGATCGCAGCTTCGCGACCTCCTTGTTGCCGAGGCCGAGCTCGGCCAGCACCTGCAACGCGGTCTTGGTGCCGTCCTCGCGCGTGGCCATCTGGATGGCCGGGCCGCTCTGGATGACGGCTCTGTGGAACAGGCCCTTCGCGGCAGGGAATGCCATCAGCACGCTCACCTTCGCGCCGCCGCCCGATTCGCCGAAGATCGTCACATTGTCCGGGTCACCGCCGAAAGAAGCGATGTTGTCCCGCACCCATTCGAGCGCGGCGACGATGTCGCGCATGCCCGCGGTGCCGGCGCCCTCGAAGTCCGGCGCGATGTCCTCGAGATGGAGATAGCCCAGCGCGCCGAGGCGATGGTTGAAGGTCACGACCACGACATCGTCGAGCCGGCACAGGTTGGCGCCGTCGTACCAGGACGACGAGCCCGAGCCGACGAGGAACGCGCCGCCATGGCACCAGAACAGCACCGGACGCTTGGTGCCCGACGTACCAGAGGTCCAGACGTTCAGCGTGAGGCAGTTCTCGCTGATCTTCTCGATGCCGCTCAGCGGGAAGATCGCCAGCAGGTCGTCCGGCAGGCTGAAGACGTTGTCGTCCTGGATCGCCTGGTCGCCGTAGGAAAAGGCATCGCGTACGCCGGTCCACGGCGCCAATTTTCGCGGCGGGCGAAACCGGTTTTCGCCGAGCGGAGGCGCCGCATAGGGAATGCCCTTGAAGACGCTGACGCCGCGCTCTTCCGTGCCTCGCACCCGTCCGGACGCTGTCTCGACGATCACTTCAGCCATACGTTTACTCCCCTTGCGGGGAGTATAGACTGACCTCATGTCTGACAAAGCTCGCTCCGAACTCGCTCCCACCGGCGTCCTGCGCGCCGGCATCAATCTCTCGAACTTCCTGCTCGTCACCGGCCGCACCCCAAGCGGCGATCCGGTTGGCGTGGCGCCCGATATGGCGGCCGCGATCGCCGAGTCGCTCGGCGTGCCGATCAAGCTGGTGCCCTTCAAGAGCCCCGGCGAGCTGGCCGACCAGGCGGGCAAGGACCTCTGGGACATCGGGCTGATCGGCGCCGAGCCGCAGCGTGCAGCCGTGATGACCTTCAGCGCCGCCTACGTCGAGATCGAGGCGACCTACATGGTGCCGCCGGGCTCACCCATCACCTCGATCGACCAGGTCGACAAGAAGGGCGTGAAGGTCGTCACCTCGGCCCGCTCGGCCTACGGCCTGTGGCTGGAGAACAACATCAAGAACGCCGAGTTGATCCAGATCGCGGGCCTCGACGGCGCTTTCAACAAGTTCAAGGACGACAAGATCGACGTCCTGGCCGGCCTGCGGCCGGGCCTCTTGAAGGACATCGCGAAGATGCCGGGCGCCACCATCCTGCCGGGCAAGTTCAGTGCGGTGCAGCAGGCCGTCGGCTGCAACAAGCCGGCCGCCGAGGGTGCCCGCTACATCGCCCATTTCGTCGAAAACGCCAAGAAATCGGGCCTTGTCGCCAGCCTCATCGAAAAGCATAAGGTCAACGGATTGTCGGTCGCTCCCCCAGCGAACCGCTAACCCTATTATCCCTCATTAATTGTATCGCGCCCGCAACCAAATTTCGCAGGAGACGTTGAACTACGTTACGGGGACGGATGCGGGGCGTCGGGGAAGGTTCCCCGGGGTGCTTGCGTAAACCTTGTGACCGCCACAGGGATGGTTTGGGGGTTTAGAAAATGAGCATCGACACGGTTTCGCCGGCCAAGGGTTCCTCTATCCCACCGGCCTCGCGAAGCGGTGCCCAGAAGCCCGATGACCTGCGCGATCTGCTGCGGGCCATGGAGGCGATGCGGGCGGGCGACTTCTCGGTCCGGTTGTCGCGCGAGCGGGAAGGCGTGGTGGGCCGCATCGCCGTGCTGTTCAACGAAATCGTCGCGGCCAACCAGAACATGGCCCAGCAGCTCGAGCGCATCGGCAAGGCGGTCGGCGAGCAGGGCCGCACCCGCCAGCGCGTGAAGTTCGGCATCTCCACCGCCGCCTGGGGCGACATGGAGACCTCGGTCAACAGCCTGATCGACGACCTGGTCTGGCCGACCACCGAGGTGACCCGCGTGATCTCCGCCGTGGCGCAGGGCGACCTGTTGCAGACGGTGCGGCTCGACGTCGACGGACGGCCGCTCAAGGGCGAGTTCCTGCGCTCGGCCAACATCGTCAACACCATGATCAAGCAGTTGTCGGTGTTCACCTCCGAGGTGACCCGCGTGGCGCGCGAGGTTGGCACAGAGGGCAAGCTCGGCGGCCAGGCCAAGGTGTCCGAAGTGACCGGCGTGTGGCGCGAGCTGACCGAGTCGGTCAACTCGATGGCCAACAACCTGACCGCGCAGGTCCGCAACATCTCCGACGTGACCATCGCGGTGGCCAACGGCGACTTGAGCCGCAAGATCACCGTCGACGTGCGTGGCGAGATCCTGCAGCTCAAGGAAGCCATCAACACCATGGTGGACCAGCTGCGCTCGTTCGCCTCGGAAGTGACGCGCGTGGCGCGAGAGGTCGGCACCGAGGGCAAGCTGGGCGGCCAGGCGATCGTGCCGGGCGTCGCCGGCACCTGGAAGGACTTGACCGACTCGGTCAACGCGATGTGCGGCAACCTCACCGACCAGGTGCGCAACATCGCCGAGGTGACCACCGCCGTGGCGCGCGGCGACCTGTCGAAGAAGATCACCGTCAACGTGTCGGGCGAGATCCTGCAGCTGAAGGAAACCATCAACGTGATGGTGGACCAGCTGAACGGCTTCGCCGGCGAGGTGACCCGCGTCGCCCGCGAGGTCGGCACCGAGGGCAAGCTGGGCGGCCAGGCGCGCGTGCCCGGCGTCGCCGGCACCTGGAAGGACCTGACCGACAACGTCAACTCGATGGCGACCAACCTGACCGGTCAGGTGCGCAACATCGCCGAGGTGACGACCGCCGTCGCGAACGGCGACTTGTCGAAGAAGATCACCGTCGACGTGCGCGGCGAGATCCTTCAGCTGAAGGAAACCATCAACACCATGGTGGACCAGCTGAACGGCTTCGCGGGTGAGGTCACCCGCGTCGCGCGCGAGGTCGGCACCGAAGGCAAGCT
>DASXQC010000122.1:0-6985 GCA_036493235.1 Reyranella sp. | reverse complement strand
GTGGAGATCGAGGCGCGCTTTCCGGGCCAGATGGCGACGCGGCTCCAGGACAAATGGAGCTACTGTCCACCCAACGGTGAGAACTACTTCATGGCGGCGGCGCGGGCGCAGGCTGCGCTCGACGACATCGTCGCTCTGGCGGCCGACAAGCCGGTCGCCGTGTTCGCCCACGGTGCGATCGGCCGGGTGCTGCGCGGACTGTTCATCCGCGCACCGCAGGCCGACATCCTGGCGATGGACCAGCCGCAGGATGCCTTCTATCGCCTGCATCGCGGCGCGGCGGAGCGCATCGGCTAGAGATGGCATTCCTCGCGCTCGACAACCTCACCAAGAGCTTCGGCAGCCACGTCGGCTGTCGATCGCCTGACTTTGGGCGTCGAGAAGGGCGAGTTCGTGTCGCTGCTCGGGCCGTCCGGCTGTGGCAAGACCACAACCCTGCAGATGATCGCGGGCTTCGTCGAGCCGAGCGGCGGCGCGATCACGCTCGAAGGCCGCGATCTTCTGGCGGTGAAGCCGGCCAGGCGCGGGCTCGGCATCGTGTTTCAGAGTTACGCCCTGTTTCCGCACATGACAGTGGCGGAGAACGTGTCGTTCGGCCTCGAGATGCAGGGCATCGCCGTCGCCGAGCGCACAAAGCGAGTCGGCGAGACACTCGACCTCGTCGGTCTCGGCCAGTTTACGGCCCGCTTTCCGCGCCAGCTTTCGGGCGGCCAGCAGCAGCGCGTGGCGCTCGCCCGCGCGCTGGTGATCCGGCCGCAGATCCTGCTGCTCGACGAGCCGCTGTCCAATCTCGACGCCAAGCTGCGCGAGGAGATGCAGATCGAGCTGCGCCAGATCCAGCGCACCGTCGGCACCACGACGATCCTGGTCACTCACGACCAGGGCGAGGCGATGGCGCTCTCCGACCGCATCGTGGTGATGAACAAGGGCCACGCCGAGCAGATCGGTCCGCCGCACGAAGCCTACGAGCGGCCAGCCACGCCGTTCGTCGCGAGCTTCCTCGGCAAGACCAACCTAGTGAAGGGCGCGAGCGTGCGCCCCGAGCGCATCTCGTTCGCTGTTGCGGGTCTCGCCGGCACGGTGAAGACGCGCATCTTTCAGGGTAACCACTGGCTCTATCAGATCGAGACCGCCGACGGCCTCGTCACCGTCATCCGTCAGAACACCGGCGAAGCGATGCCGGAAGAGGGCGCAGCGGTGCATCTGGCGTGGGGCGCGTCGTGAAGACGACGCCCTACCTGCTCAGCCTGCCGGCGCTACTGCTATTCGCCGGCGTCGTCGTGATCCCGCTCGCCATGACGGTGATCCTGACCTTCCATGATTGGGGCCAGTACAAGGGCATCGAGCCGGTCTTCATCCTGAAGAACTGGCGCGAGGTGTTCGGCGATCCGTACTACGGCGAGATGTTCTGGCGGACCTTCAAGATCGCGCTGATCGTCACCGGGCTGGCGGCGCTGTTCGGTGCGCCCGAGGCCTACATCCTGAACCGCATGAAGAGCTCATGGCGCGGCATCTTCCTGCTGGTGATCCTGGGGCCATTGCTGATCTCGGTGGTCGCCCGCACGCTCGGCTGGGCGCTGCTGTTCGGCGGCAACTCGGGCCTGGTCAACAAGACCCTGATGTCGCTCGGCCTGATCTCGGGACCGATCCCCTTCATGTTCACCGAGACCGGCATGGTGGTGGCGCTGGTCCATGTGCTGATGCCCTACGTGGTGCTGTCGGTGTGGGCCGCGTTGCAGCGCCTCGACCCGCAGATCGAGAACGCCGCGGTCGCGCTGGGGGCGGGGCCGCTGACCGTACTGCGCCGCATCGTGCTGCCGCAGGCGATGCCCGGCATCCTTTCGGGCGCGGTGATCGTGTTCGCGCTGGCCGCGTCCGCCTTCGCCACGCCGGCGATCATCGGCGGCCGGCGGCTCAAGGTGGCCTCGACGCTGGTCTACGACGAGTTCCTGAACACGCTGAACTGGCCGCTCGGCGCCGTCGTTGCTGTGCTGCTGCTGGCGGCGCTGGCCTTCATCGTGATCGGCGCCAATCGGCTGGTTGAGCGGCGTTACGCGCAGGTGTTCGGATGAGCCGTAACGGCCCCGTCGCGCTCGTCTATCACACGCTGTTCGTGATCCTCATGCTGGCGCCGATCGTCGTCGTCTGCTGGGTCGCGTTCACGCCGGAAGGCTTCCTGTCGTTCCCGACCAGCCATTGGTCGCTGCGCTGGTTCGCGGCGATCTCGCGCTATCCGGAGTTCGTCTCGGCCTTCTGGCGCAGTTTGCTGCTCGGCGCGCTCAGCTCGGCGTTGGCAGTCACGGTGTCCGTGCCGGCGGCGCTGGCGATCGCCCGTTATCGCTTCCGCGGCCGCGAAGCGATGACGGCGCTTTTCATGTCGCCCTTGATGATCCCGAACATCGTGCTCGGCATCGCCTTCCTGCGCTTCTTCACCGAGATCGGATTCGGTGGCACCTTCACCGGCCTGGTTCTGTCGCACATCGTGATCGTGCTGCCCTTCGCCCTGCGCCTGACGCTCGCCTCGGCGGTCGGCCTCGACCGCGCGATCGAGCACGCAGCCGTGTCGCTCGGCGCGTCGGAGTGGACGGTGCTGAAGCGCGTGACCCTGCCGCTGATCGTGCCGGGCCTGGCGAGCGGCTGGGCGCTGGCGTTCATCAATTCATTTGACGAGGTGACGATGACGGTGTTCATCGCCGCACCGGGAACCGAAACTTTGCCTGTGCGCATGTTCCTCTACATCCAGGACAATATCGACCCGCTGGTGACATCGGTGTCGGCCTGCGTGATCGCCGTTGCGGTGGTGGCACTGATTGCCCTCGATCGCGCCTATGGGCTCGAGCGCCTGCTGGTCGGAAGAGGCAGCGATGGCCGGTAACGAATACGACGTTGCTGTTGTCGGTGGCGGGCTGGTCGGTGCCGCGACCTCGTGGGGCCTCGCACGCGAGGGCCTGCGGGTGGCGCTGCTCGACGAGGGCGACCGCGACGTGCGCGCCTCGCGGGGCAACTTCGCGCTGGTCTGGGTGCAAAGCAAAGGCCTTGGTCTCGCCGCCTACGCCGGCTGGACGATCCGTTCGTCGAATGCCTGGGGCGGCTTCTCCGATCTCTTGAAGCAGGAGACCGGCCTCGACGTCTGCTTCCAGCGGCCGGGAGGCTTCCATCTCGCCCTCTCCGAGAAGGAACTGGAGGCGCGTGCCAACATCCTGAAGCGCCTGCACAACCAGCCCGGCATCGTCGACTACAAGACCGAGATTCTCGACCATTCCCAGGTCGCGAAGATGCTGCCTGACATCGGCCCGGAGGTGGTCGGCGCGAGCTATTGCCCGCTCGATGGCCACGTCAATTCGCTGCGCCTGTTCCGCACCCTGCACACGGCGATCAACGCCCGTGGCGTGACCTACCTGCCGAGCCATCGCGTCGAGAACATCACCAGGGAAGGCGGCGAGTTCAGCCTGCACACCGAGAAGGGCGAGATCCGCGCGGGCAAGGTCGCGCTCGCCGCCGGCAACGCCAACATGCGGCTGGCGCCGATGGTCGGGCTCGAGGCACCGATGCGGCCCGAGCGCGGGCAGATCGTGGTGACCGAGCGGCTGCGGCCGTTCCTCAACTATCCTGTCGTCACCCTGCGCCAGACCGACGAGGGCACGGTGATGATCGGTGATTCCAAGGAAGAGAGCACCGATCCGCGCGGCCTGACGATCGGCGTCAGCTCGACCGAGGCCGAGCGCGCGGTGCGCCAGTTCCCGCTGCTCGCCAACGTCAACGTGGTGCGCACCTGGAGTGCGATCCGGGTGATGACCCAGGACGGCTTCCCGATCTACGACGAATCGGAGACGCATCCCGGCGCGTTCGTGCTGTGCTGCCATTCCGGCGTGACGCTGTGCGCCAATCACGCGCTCAGCGTGGCGCCAATGATCGCCCGCGGTGCACTCGACGAGGCGCTGGTCGCTCCTTTCAGCGCGCGGAGGTTCCATGTTCAAGCGGCTGGCTGATGCCGGAGAGACCGTCTCGCTGAAGGTCGACGGCAAGGATATCCGCGCCCGAGCGGGCGACACCGTGGCGGGCGCGATGCTGGCGGCCGGCGTCGACCACTTTCGCACCACGCCGGTGACCGAATCGCCCCGCGCGCCCTATTGCCTGATGGGCGTGTGCTTCGACTGCCTCGTCACCATCGACGGCGTCGGCAGCCGCCAGGCCTGCCTCGTGCCGGTGCGGGAAGGCATGTTGGTCGAGACCCAGCTCGGCAAGCGCGAGGCCGGCCGATGAACGCCTCCGATCTCGATTCGTCCTATGAGCTCGTCGTCATCGGTGGCGGGCCGGCGGGGCTCGCGGCGGCGACGCTCGCGGCCAAGGCCGGCGTGCAGACTGTGCTGTTCGACGAGAATCCGGGTGTCGGCGGCCAGATCTATCGCGGCATCACCACCACACCGGTCGCCAACCGGGCGATCCTGGGCGACGACTATTGGGCCGGCGCGGCGCTCGCATCCGAAGCCAAGGCGAGCGGTGCGACGATCGTCAACGGCGCCACCGTGTGGAGCCTCGATCCCAACCGGTTGGTCGGTGTGTCGGTCGCGGGCCAGGCGCGGATGATCCAGGCGAAGCGCGTGATCATCGCCACCGGCTCGATGGAGCGCCCGTTTCCGATTCCCGGCTGGACCTTGCCGGGCGTGATGACGGCGGGTGCGGCGCAGACCGCGCTCAAGGCACAAGGACTGGTGCCGACCGGCCGTACCATCATGGCAGGCTGCGGGCCGTTGCTTTGGCTGCTCGCGGCGCAACTCCTGCGCGCCGGTGCCAAGATCGAGGCGATCCTCGACACCACGCCGCGCGTCAACTGGCTGAAGGCGGCGATGCATCTGCCGGACTTCGCCCTGTCGCCCTACCGGTCGAAAGGCCTGGCGCTGCTGCGCGAGGTCAAGGGCAAGGTGCCGCTGATCGCGGCTCACCGGGTCGAGGCGCACGGCAAGAACAAGCTCTCCGAGGTCGTGTTTGCGACCGGCGCCGGTGAACGGCGCATGAAGGTCGACCTGCTTCTGCTGCATCACGGCGTCGTGCCGAACGTGAACCTCGCGATGGCGGCGGGCATCGCGCATCGCTGGAACAACCGCCAGCTCTGCTTCGAGCCGGTGGTCGATGCCGACTTCGCCACTTCCGTCCGCGGCATCGCGGTTGCGGGCGATGGCGCCGGCATCGCCGGCGGCATGGCGGCGGCCGAGCGCGGACGCATCGCGGCGATTGCGGCGGTGGAGGTGCTGAAGCCCGGCGCCTCGACGATCAACGTACAAACGGTCCGCCAGTCGCTGGCGCGAGAGGAGATGGGTCGCGCCTTTCTCGACGCACTCTATCAGCCGTCGCCGTCCTTCCGCCGGCCGATCGGCGACACGATTGCCTGCCGCTGCGAGGAGGTGACGGCGAAACAGATTCGCGACACGGCGGAAATAGGCTGCGAGGGGCCGAACCAGATGAAGGCCTTCCTGCGCTGCGGCATGGGCCCGTGCCAGGGCCGACTGTGCGGCCTCACCGTCACCGAGCTGATCGCCGAGCAGCGCAAATCGACTCCGGAAGCGGTCGGCTACTACCGCCTGCGCCCCCCAGTGAAGCCGATCACGCTCGCCGAACTCGCCTCGCTGCCCAAGAGCGAGGCCGAGCGTAAGGCGGTGGAGCGCTAGATGGCCCGTACCGCCCCATGAGAACCGGCGACGTCGTGGTCATCGGCGGCGGCATCCACGGCTGCTCGACCGCGCTGCACCTCGCGCTGCGCGGGCTGAAAACGATCCTGGTAGAGAAGGACTATGCCGGTCGTCACGCCTCGGGCGTGAACGCCGGCGGCGTGCGCCAGCTTGCGCGCGACCACGCCGAAATCCCGCTGTCGGTCTCGTCGATGGAGCTGTGGGAGCACATCGAGGATCTGCTCGGCGACGATTGCGGCTTCGAGAGCCACGGCACGGTGCTGGTCGCCGAGAGCGAGGAGGAGCTGGCGGGCTTCCGCGCTCGCGTCGACGATCTCCGGCTCAAGGGCTTCACCCATGAAGAGCTGGTCGACCAGGCCGAGCTGCGCCGGCTGGTGCCGGCGGTGTCGGAGCATTGCCCGGGCGGCGTGGTCTCGCGGCGCGACGGCGCCGCCGATCCGTTTCGCACTACGCAGGCCTTCCGCCGCCGCGCGATCGAGCGCGGCGCCGAAGTGATCGAGGGCGTGCGCGTCACCGGCCTCGCGCGCGTGGGCGATGTCTGGCGAGTGGAGACCAGCGACGGGCCGATAGAAGCGCCCAAGGTCGTAAACGCGGCCGGCGCCTGGGCCGACCGGATCGCGGCGATGTTGGGCGAGCCGGTGCCGCTCACCGTCATCGCGCCGATGCTGATGGTGACCAGCCGGCTGCCGTCCTTCATCCGGCCGGTGGTGATCCTGCGCGGCCGCAAGCTCTCCTTCAAACAGCTCGGCAATGGCACGGTGGTGATCGGCGGCGGCCATCTCGCCACGCCTTATCGCGACCGCAACGAGACCGTGCTCGACTGGGAGAAGCTCGCGATCAGCGCCGCCACGGTGTGGGAGCTGTTCCCGCTGATGCGCCAGGCGACCATCGTGCGCGCCTGGGCCGGCATCGAGGCCTCGATGGCCGACGGCATCCCGGTCGTCGGCCCGAGCGCCACGTCGGAGGGCGTGTTCCATCAGTTCGGCTTTTCGGCGCACGGCTTTCAGCTCGGACCGGGCACCGGCGCGGTGATGGCGGAGCTGGTCGCGACCGGAAAGACGAACGTGCCGATCGCCGACCTCGCGATAACGAGGTTCCTCCCTGCGCGTAAGCGCGGGGAGGTGCCCCTGTAATCAGGGGCGGAGGGGTCAGAGGCCGGGGTCCGACCCTGATAGATGGTTGACAGAATGGTCCGGATACATCGCTGACAGTTTTCGGCAGGTAAAGGAGACCTGCCGATGCCGTGGACCGAGGGATCCGTCAGGGATCAGAAGTTGTTGTTCATCGCGGATTGTCTT
>DASXQC010000121.1:0-9765 GCA_036493235.1 Reyranella sp. | reverse complement strand
CCTGTCGCGCACCCTGGTGCCGACCATGGCGAAGTACCTGCTGCACCATCGCGCCCACGAGGCCACGAGCCGCAACCCCTTCGTGATGCTGCAGCACCGCTTCGAGCGCGGCTTCGAGGCGCTGCGCGCCGCCTACTCCCGGCTGCTGCAGCTCGTGCTCGCTCATCCGGGCCGACTGATCGCGGGTTTCATGACGTTCGTCGCGCTATCGTTCGCGCTGGTGCCGTTCCTCGGCCAGGACTTCTTCCCCGAGGTCGACACCGGGCAGATCAAGCTGCATGTACGCGCGCCGACCGGCATGCGCATCGAGGAGATGACCAAACTCACCGATCGGGTCGAACAAGCGATCCGCACCGTCATCCCAGCCGGCGAGATGGACAGCACGGTCGACAACATCGGGCTGAGCGTCAGCGGCATCAACATGGCCTACAACAACTCGGGCACGATCGGCGTCGGCGACGGCGACATCCTGATCAGCCTGAAGCCCGGGCACGGGCCGACCGCCGACTACGTGCGACGCTTGCGCGAGCGCCTGCCGCGCGACTTCCCCGGCACGACCTTCTCCTTCCTGCCCGCCGACATGGTGAGCCAGATCCTGAACTTCGGCGCGCCGGCGCCGATCGACATCCAGATCGTTGGCAACGATCTCGCGGCCAGCCGCGCCTATGCCAACGGCCTGCTGCCGCGCATCCAGGCGATCTCCGGCGTGGTCGACGCCCGGGTGCAGCAGGCGTTCGAGACGCCGACCCTCAATGTCGACGTCGACCGCTCGCTGGCCGGGCTGGTCGGCCTGACCGAGAAGGATGCCGCCAATGTGCTGCTGACCACGCTGGCGGGCAGCACGCAGACCGCGCCGACCTACTGGCTGGATCCCAAAACCCAGGTGACCTACCCAGTCGACGTGCAGATGCCGCAGCGGGACATCGGCACGATCGGCGGCCTGCAGAACCTGTCGCTCACCACCGGCAGCAGCACGACGGAGCCGCAGCTCCTGGGCGGCCTGGCGACCATCCGGCGCGGCCCCAGCAATGCGGTGGTGACGCATTACAACACGCGGCCAGTGATCGACATCTATGCCACCATCCAGGGCCGCGACCTCGGCGCGGTGGCCAGCGACATCCGGAAGGTGCTGGGCGACACAAGGCAGGCGCTGCCTAAGGGCACGACGACCGCGCTGCGCGGCCAGGTGCAGACCATGACCGGTGCCTACAGCGACCTCCTGTCCGGCCTCGGCTTCGCGATCGTGTTGATCTACCTGCTGATCGTCGTGAACTTCCAGTCCTGGCTCGACCCCTTCATCGTCATCATGGCGCTGCCAGCGGCGCTGGCCGGCATCGTCTGGTCGCTGTTCGCGACGGGCACCCCCGTCTCGGTGCCTGCGCTGACCGGCGCCATCATGTGCATGGGCGTGGCGACGGCCAACAGCATCCTCGTTATTTCCTTCGCCCGCGAGCGGCTGGCGGCCGGCGCCGACGCGCTGACCGCGACGCTCGAGGCCGGAACCACGCGCATCCGGCCGGTGCTGATGACGGCGCTGGCGATGATCATCGGCATGCTGCCGATGGCGATCGAGCCCGGCCAGAACGCCCCGCTGGGCCGCGCCGTGATCGGCGGCCTCCTGTTCGCGACCTGCGCCACGCTGGTGCTGGTGCCCACCCTGTTCAGCGTCATCCACGGCCGCTCGCGCAAGCGGTCGGTCGTGCTGGCGCTGCCTGCTCCTGCGTAAGAGGGAGTCTACCGATGTCTCGTCCTGGTGTTCGTCGTGGCCTGCTGATCGGTGCGGTGTTCGTGGCCGGCGCCGGCGGAATCGTGATCGATGGGATGGTGCAGCGCTCTAACGCCCGGCAGGAGGTGGCCAGCTGGACGGCAGCGCAGATGGTGCCGACAGTGGCGCTCGCCCGAATCGAGCGCGGGGCGGAGACCCGGCCGCTCACCCTGCCAGCGACCATCCAGCCCTTCTACCGCGCCTCGATCTTCGCGCGGGTCAACGGCTACATCGAGCACTGGAACAAGGACATCGGCGCGCACGTCGCGCAGGGCGACGTGCTGGCCACGATCGATGCGCCCGACCTCGACCAGCAGCTCGCCCAGGCGCGCGCTTCGCTCGCCAGCGACAAGGCCAACTACGAGCTCTCCATACTGACCCGCGACCGCAACAACCAGCTCGTCAAGCAGCAGTATGTGGCCCAGCAGATGGCCGACACCTCCGTGGCCGACGCCAACGCCAAGAAGGCGATCATGGATGCCGGCGCAGCCAACGTCCGCCAGCTCGAGGTCCTGGAGACGTACAAGCAGCTCACCGCACCGTTCGACGGCACCGTCACGGCGCGCAACACCGACATCGGCGCCCTGATCAGCTCGGGAAATGCCGGCGCGCCGCTGTTCGAGGTGTCCGACCTCCATCGCGTCCGGATCTACGTGCGGGTGCCGCAGGCACTCACCGCCTATGTCCGCGCGGGCCAGAAGGCGACCTTCGACATGCCGCAATATCCCAACCATCGGTTCGAGGCGACCGTGGTCACCCTGTCGAACGCGCTGGACCAGGGGTCGCGCAGCATGCTGGTCGAGCTGCAGGCCGACAACGCGGAGGGCAAGTTCTCCGCCGGCGCCTATTGCGAGGTGCACTTCGAGCTGCCGCGCGATCCCGGCATGGTGCGCCTGCCGGCGACCGCGCTGATCCTCGCCAACCAGGGAACGCAGGTCGCGCTGGTCGGCGCCGACGGCAAGGTCGCGCTCAAGCCCATCACACTCGGCCGCGATTTCGGCGACAGCGTCGAGGTCGTGGCGGGCGTCTCGCCGACCGACAAGGTGATCGATTCGCCGCCCGAGACCCTGCAGGCAGGCGCCCTCGTGAGACTTGGCTCGAAGGGATGACGCATCCGGGATTCTTCACGCTGAGAGGTGGCATGATGAATGACGATCTCACTCCCTATCGCTGGCAGGACTATGTGATCACGCCGCAGCGGAGCGCGGCGAACCTGCTGGCGACGGTTCTCGTCATGATCCTGGTCGGCGGCGCCGTAGTGCTCGGCGCACCCGATGATCCGGCGCGGGCGCCCTCCGGAACGATTGCACAGGCCACAGAGCGCGAGCCCTGTTTGGCGCTGATCGCCCGGCGGATTCATTCATCCCGAGTGAATCACCTGCTCTAGGATTTTGCCCGCAGAAGGCGGCCGAACCGGATCGTCACGACGACGAGCCAGGCCAGGACGAAGAAGACAACGGCCGCCCGCAGGGCCGTGAGGGCTACGTCAGGCGACACGCGCGCTGGCTCCTGGCCGAGGCGCTGCAGGCCGGCGACCATACCGAAGCCGGCGCCAATGCCGGCGCTGGCCAGCATCCATCGCCAGTTGCGCCTCGGCGTGCAGCTTTCGGCCACCGCCTTGTGCAGGGAGCGCCAGGGGCCCCGCTCTTCCATCCCACTCATGGTAATTCGGCCCCCGACCGCCGGCTGTGCCGATTTGTCCCCGCCTCGCTGGGCGGGGTAACATCGGCCTCACAAAACAGAAACGGATGAATCATGGGGGGACAGTAGCGGTCGGCCATGACAACTGTGGTCGAGGCTCGATCGTTTGGCGCCGTGCGCGCCAGGCCTGCGCTCGGCCATCGGCTGCGGCGGCGTTCGCTTCCTTGGCTGCTGCTCGCGCCCTCGCTGCTGCTGCTGGCGGCCTTCACCTATGCGCCGATCCTGCGCGTCGCCTGGGAGTCGTTGTATGACCAGGGGCATGCGACGGGCAAGAGCACGTTCGTCGGGCTCGGCAACTATATCGCCCTGTTCAGCGACAAGGCGTTCGGCCAGTCGGTCGTCAACAATCTGATCTACGCCGCCGGCACCGTGCCGCTCAGCATGGCGCTGGCGCTGCTGTTTGCCCTGGCCCTCCAGCGCTCGACGCGCTTCAACTCGGTGGTTCGCGCACTGCTGCTGTTCCCGTCGATGATCCCGCTGGTCGCGGCGGCGGCGCTGTTCTTCTTCATCTTCCTGCCGGGCGTCGGGCTGTTCGACTATTATCTCGCCAAGATCGGCATCCGCGGCGCCAACTGGCTGGGCGATCCCGACATCGCGTTGTGGTCGCTGATCGGCATCACGGTGTGGAAGAATGCCGGCTACTACATGCTGTTCTACCTCGCGGGCCTGCAGACCCTGCCCGGCGAGGTGCTCGAGGCGGCGACGATCGACGGCTGCAACGCCTGGCAGCGGCTGCGTTACGTGATCGTCCCGCTGCTCGCGCCCACGACCGCCTTCGTGCTGGTCATAGCGATGATCAACGTGCTGACCCAGGTCGACCATGTGATCGTGCTGACCAAGGGCGGGCCCAGCAACTCGACCAAGCTGGTGCTCTATTACATCTTCGAACAGGCGCACGAGAACTTCGCCGCCGGCAAGGCCGCCGCGGCGAGCCTGCTCTCGGTGTCGTTCCTGCTCGCCCTGTCGGTGTTCTCGCTGAAGACGATGGAACGAGGCACCCATGCGGCGTCCTGAGTTCTTCCTCCTCTCCCCCGCTAGGGAGAGAGGAATATGAGGTCTGACGTGAAGCGCACGAGCCTCGTCGTCGGCCTCCTGATGGCGATCACAACCTTCCTCTGGTCGACGCCGTTCCTGTGGACGCTGGTCGCCTCGTTCCGGCCCCAGACAGCGGGTGGTATCGGCATGGCGTCGCTGGTGCCCGACTACAGCCCGACGTTCCAGAACTTCCTCAACGCCTTCGAGAGCGGCGACTTCGTCGTCTACTACATCAACACCGCCATCGTGGCCTTCGGCATCCTGGCGGTGCAGATCGTCACCATCTCGCTGGCCGGCTACGCGTTCGCGCGACTGAGCTTCCCCGGTCGCGAGACGATCTTCTACGTCTTCCTGCTGCAGCTGATGCTGGTGCCGCCGATCCTGATCGTGCCCAACCTGCGCACCATCGTCGATCTCGGCCTGTACGGCTCGTTGCTGGGCGTGATGGCGCCCTACTTCGCCTCGGCGTTCGGCACCTTCCTGATGCGCCAGACCTTCCGCCAGATCCCGCGCGACTTCGAGGAGGCCGCCGTGATCGACGGCGCGCACTGGTGGCAATCGCTGTGGCACGTGCTCCTGCCGATGGCCAAGCCGGGCCTGGTCGCCTTCTCGCTGGTCTCGCTGATGGCGCACTGGAACGAGTTCTTGTGGCCGCTGATGGTGCTGAACGAGCCGCGCACCCACACGCTCACGATCGGCCTCGCCATGTTCGCCCTGTCGACCGAGGGCGGCCGCGAATGGGGCCTGCTCGCCGCCGGCACGCTGCTGGTGATGGCGCCGCTGCTGTTGCTGTTCGCGATCTTCCAGCGTCAGTTCATCAACAGCTTCATGTTCTCGGGGCTCAAGGGATAGAGGGGAAATTTCTCATGCGTTGGATCAAATCACTGGCCGTCGCGGCAATCGCGCTGACGCCGGCGCTCGCGCCAAACGCCACATGGGCACAGACCAAGATCGATTTCTTCTTCCCGGTGCCGGTCGACGGCAAGCTGGCGCGGGAGATGACGCGCCTGGTCAAGGTCTACAACGACAGCCAGAAGGAGGTGGCCGTCACCGCCGCCTACACCGGCAGCTACGACGACACCAAGCTCAAGGCGCAAGCCGCGGCCAATGCCGGCAAGCCGCCGGCGGTGGTGCTGATGAGCGCCAACTTCGTGCTCGACCTCAAGCTCGCGGGCGACGTCATCTCGCTCGAGCCGATGCTCAAGGCCGATGGCACGACGCGCGCAAAGTTCCTCGACGACTTCTGGCCGGCGGTGCAGCCCAACGCCATCGTCGACGGCGAGCTCTACGCCATCCCGTACCAAAACTCGACGCCGCTGCTCTATTACAACAAGGAGCATTTCAAGGAGGCGGGCCTCGACCCCGAGAAGCCGCCGCAGACCTGGGCAGAGCTGGTCGACGCCGCCAAGAAGCTGACCAAGCCCGACCGCATGGGGTTCGGGCTGCCCGAAGGCTACGACTACATGGGTTGGATCATGGAGGCGCTCTCCATGTCGAATGGCGGCCGCTACTTCAACGAGGAATACGGCGGCGAGGTCTACTACGACACGCCGTCGATGCTGGGCGCCGCACAGTTCGTCGAGGACCTGGTGTTCAAGCACAAAGTGATGGCGCAGGGCGTGGTCGAAGGCCCCGCCCTGTCGACCAACTTCCTCGCCGGCAAGGTGTCGATGATGCTGCTCTCGACCGGCAGCCTGTCGTTCGTGCGCGATAACATGAAGCAGCCGTTCGGCGTCGCCTTCGTGCCGAAGAACGTGCGCAACGCCGTGCCGATCGGCGGCGGCTCGCTGGTCATGTTCAAGGGCCTGAGCGACGAGCAGAAGGCCGCCGGCTGGAAGTTCGCCAAGTGGCTGTCATCGACCGAGAACCTCGGCGCCTGGAGCCGCTTCACGGGCTACTTCTCGCCGCGCAAGTCGCCGTACGACACGGCCGAGATGAAGGACTTCATGGCCAAGAACCCGGAGGCCAAGGTGGCGCTCGACCAGCTCCCCTACGCCAAGCCATGGTTCGCGACGTACCAGACGGTCGCCGTGCGCAAGGCGCTGGAGGACGAGATCCAGGCGGTGCTGAACGGCAAGAAGAAGGCGCCGCAGGCCGTCAAGGACGCGCAGAAGAGCGCCGATGCGCTGATGAAGCCGTACGTCGACCAGACCGCGCTGAAGCTGCCTTGATCTTTTGCTGGGCGCGCGCCACTCCAGTGGCGCGCCCCCAGCGCAAGAGGATGAAAGAATGACCCTGATCGCCCAGATCACCGACCTGCACATGCGGCCGTCGGGCAAGAAGGCCTACGGCGTCGTCGACACCGAGGCAATGCTGAGCGCCGCCGTCGACTCGATCATGGCCCAGCCGAAGAAACCTGATGCCGTCATCGCCTCGGGCGATCTCACCGACTGCGGCCTGGTCGAGGAATACGAGCTGCTGCGCGATTGCCTGAAGCCGTTGTCGATGCCGGTCTACCTGATCCCCGGCAACCACGACCGGCGCGAGACAATGAGACAGGTGTTCGGCCGCGACGGATACTTCCCGAGCGACAGCGAGTACCTTCACTACACCGTCGAGGACCTGCCGCTCCGGCTGATCGGCCTCGACACCGTCGTGCCCGGCAAGGGCCATGGCGAGATGGACGGCGCCCGGCTCGCCTGGCTGAAAGCGCGGCTCGACGAGCAGCCGGACCGCCCGACTTTCGTCTTCATGCATCACCCGCCCTTCCCGACGGGCCTGCAGCACATGGATTCGATCAACTGCCGCAACGGCGAGGCGATGGCCGCGCTGGTGAGGCAATATTCCAACGTCGAGCGCGTCGCCTGCGGCCATCACCACCGCTCGATCCAGATCCGCTGGGCCGGTACCATCGGTTCGGTCGCGCCGAGCGTCGCCCACCAGGTCGTGCTCGACCTGATGCCGCACGACGACGCCACCTTCACCATGGAGCCGCCGGGCTATCACCTGCACCTGTGGACGCCGGAGACCGGCACGATCACCCACACCGCCTTTATCGGCAGCTTTTCGGGCCCGCATCCCTTCCTGCTCGATCCCGACTATCCGGCGTTCGGCGACAAAGCGTCGGCGCCAGCGACGCACAAGATGTGATCTGCATTTTCATCCGCGTTGCAATGCACGGTTGCGGATTGCCCGTGATAGTCTGATGGCGTGCCATGCGTCCGGGTGGGAGGGATCCGGACATGTGGCGACTGATCGTAGCGTTGGCCCTGATCGGGCTGCCGATGGTTGCGCACGCGGAGTGGAAGACCGTCACGCGACAACAGTCCGAGCTGCTGCTCGAGGCGCCGTTGCTGGAGAACGGGCGTGAGGTCTACCGCTATGGCGGCTGGGATGCGTCCGGTGGATACGAATCGTCCTTTGCCGCGATCCTGTCCGCGAAGGGCGCGTACCCGCTGATGGAGGTCTACCTGCAGCACCTCGCCCAGCTGCACCAATGGGCGCGCGGCGCCGATCTCGACGAGGCGTGGCTGAAGAGATTCTTCTCCTTTCTCAAGGACAAGCCGATTCGCATCACCGTGCCGGCATCGCACGCAACGCACTATATCCGCGTCGTTCGCTTTGCCGTCGACCAGACGGAGTGCTCCGGCTTCGACGTTCGGCAGCTCGAAGACGCCAACTCCATCAAGAGCGACATCGACCGCAACTCGGTCTACGGCCTCTATTGCGCGCCGGCCGGCGTGCCGCTCACCGACCATCTCGTGCGGCAGGCCATCGAAGGCATCTATTGGCGCAGCGACAGCGGCGTCGAGCGCCTCCTTCAGGGTGTCGCCCGGCCGGTGCCGGCCAACCTGCGGTAGCGGCTAAAGCTGGAACCAGCCGAACCCGGCGGCGCCGATCGCCGTCAGGCCCATGCCGAGATGCCGGAAGAAGCGCGTCGATTGCAGCGCGACGGACTGCTCCTCGCGCCAGGCTGCGCGCTGCTCGGGCGACATGCGCTCACGCGCCTCGTGCTGATAGGCGATCAGCTCGGGCGTGCGGCTGGTGCCGATGGCGGCGTCCTTCTCGAGCTCGATGCGCACGCAGACGAACCACAGCAGCAGGCCGATCACGCCGATCGCAAAGAAACCGAAGCGGGCGACCAGGATGAAGGCGACCAGGCTGGCGATCAGCCAGCCCAGCGTGGCGACGGCCAGAGCGATCGTCCGGCCGTGCATCGTCCTTACTTCGGCCCGAGCACGCCGGAGGTCTGCAGCGCGGCGATGTCCGCCTTGTCGTAGCCGATCTCCGCCAGCACCTGGTCGTTGTGCTGGCCGATCTCCGGCGGATCGCTGACCAGCGGCGGCCGCCAGCCCAGCATCTCGAACGGCAACAGCGGCAGGCGCGTCTTGATCCCGCCCGCCAGCGTGGTCGGCGCGAGCGAGCCGTTGGCCGCGAGGTGCGGATTGTCGAACAGGTCCTGCGGCCGCGCGACCGGGGCGAAGGAGATGTCGGCGTCGAGGCACATCTGCTCGAGCGCGTCCTTGGTGTAGGTCTTGAACAGCGCGGCGACCTTGGGCACCAGCCACGGCCGCGCCTCGATGCGCTGGTTGTTGGAGGCGAGCTTCGGATCGTCGGCGAGATCGTCCTGCTTGAAGAACTCGCAGAAGCGCTTCCACTGGCCGTCGCTGGTGATGCCGATAAAAATCTGCTGACCGTCCGACGTGCTGAATATCTCGTAGATCGCCCACGAGCTCACGCGTTCGGGCATCGGCGGCGGCGCCGCGCCGTTCGTCGCCGTGACCGCGAGATGCTGGCCCATCAGGAACACCACCGATTCGAACAGCGCCGATTCCACCAGCCCGCCCTTGCCCGTGCGGTCGCGCGTCTTGAGCGCGAGCACCGTGCCGAACGCACCAAACATGCCGCCCACGATGTCGACCACCGAGGTGCCGGCGCGCAGCGGCCGGCCGGTCGGGCCGGTCATGTAGGCGAGCCCGCCCATCATCTGCACCACCTCGTCGAGCGCCGGCCGCTTCTCGTAGGGTCCGCGCAGGAAGCCCTTGAGCGAGCAGTAGACGACGCGCGGGTTGATCTTCTCGATGTCCTGCGGTCCCAGCCCGCGCTTGGCCATCGAGCCTGGGGCGAAGTTCTCGACCAGCACGTCAGCCGACTGCAGGAGCTTGACCAGCACCTTGCGGCCCTCGGTCGAATCGGCATCGAGCGCCAGGCTCTTCTTGTTGCGATTGAAGTAGCCGAAGAAGCCGCCGCCGAAGCCGCGCAGCCGGCGGGTGCGGTCGCCGTCGACCGGCTCGACCTTGATCACCTCGGCGCCGAGATCGGCC
>DASXQC010000120.1:0-1866 GCA_036493235.1 Reyranella sp. | reverse complement strand
GAACGGTTGCGGGAATTCCCGCCGCGTCTCCATGCACGCGATTGTCATGAGTTGGCGGCATTGCTTTGACCTCCGCAGCCCCTATATTTGTCCCAACTCGGTAGCGGGTTATAGGCCCGTACCCTCCAACTGGCGGTAAATCCGCCGGATGCCCAGCAAGAGGCCAAGAACATGAGCGAAAAGGCACAGAACGTTCAGGACGTCTTCCTGAACCATCTGCGTAAGAACAAGACGCCGGTCACGATCTTCCTGGTCAACGGCGTCAAACTGCAGGGGATCGTCACCTGGTTCGACAACTTCTCGGTGCTGCTGCGCCGGGATGGTCATTCGCAGCTCGTCTACAAGCATGCGATCTCGACCATCATGCCGGTCACGCCGGTCCAGTTGTTCGACGGGGACAAAGCCGAAGGCTGATTTGACACAAGACATCCAGCGTAACGGAAACGACAAGCGCCAGCGCACGCCGTACGAGACGGCGCGACCTGCCACGATCGCCGCGGTGCTGAGTCCCTATAGCCCGGGCCTCCGGGACCCGGATCAACGCGACAGCGATGCCAAGCTCGAGGAAGCAGTCGGGCTGGCGCGCGCGATCGACCTCGACGTGCAGCTTGCCCAGGCGGTGCCGCTGCGCCGGCTGACGCCCGCGACCCTGCTCGGCAAGGGCGTGGTCGAGCGTACCAAGGCGGTGGTGGAAGAGCAGGGGATCGGGCTGGTTATCGTCGACGACAGGCTGACTCCGGTTCAGCAGCGCAATCTCGAGACGGCGTGGAACGCAAAGGTGATCGACCGGACCGGTCTCATTCTGGAGATCTTCGGCGCGCGTGCCCGCACGCATGAAGGCCGCCTGCAGGTCGAGCTTGCCGCGCTCGAATACCAGCGCGGCCGCCTGGTGCGGTCCTGGACCCACTTGGAACGCCAGCGCGGTGGCTTCGGCTTCCTGGGTGGTCCCGGTGAAAGCCAGATCGAGATCGACCGTCGCCTGATCGGCGACCGCATCGTCAAGATCAAGCGCGACCTCGACGGTGTGCGCCGCACCCGTGCGGTCAACCGTTCGGGGCGCAAGAAGGCGCGCCTGCCGACGGTGGCGCTGGTCGGCTACACCAACGCCGGCAAGTCGACGCTGTTCAACCGGCTGTCGGGCGCCGATGTCTTCGCCAAGAACCTGCTGTTCGCCACGCTCGATCCGACCATGCGCTCGATCAAGCTGCCTGGCGGCCGCGACTGCGTGATCTCGGACACGGTCGGGTTTGTGTCCGACCTGCCGACTCACCTGGTCGCCGCCTTCCGTGCCACCCTGGAAGAAGTGGTCGAGGCGGACCTGATCGTGCATGTCCGCGACATCGCCCATGTCGACTCCGAGCGCCAGAAGGCCGATGTCGAGGAGGTTTTGTCCGCGATCGGCGCGATCGACGAGCACAACGGTACGCCCATGATCGAGGCGCTGAACAAGATCGACGAGCTGCCGGTCGAGCAGCGCACCATCCTGCAGGCCCGTACGGCCGTCGGGCCCGAGCGGTCGCGCCAATATCCGGTGTCGGCGCTGAGCGGGGAGGGCGTCGATGCGCTCCTGCAGGCGATCGAGGAATGGCTGGGCGGCTCGGAGGCGCGCGAAGTGACGGTGCCGTTGAGCGACGGCGCCACCATCGCCTGGCTCTACCGCAACGGCGACGTCCGCAGTCGCGAGGATGACGGCGACGTGGCCCGGTTCCGGGTGGCGCTGGACGCTGCCGCTTCCGCCCAGTTCGAGCGCCGGCTCGCGCGTTGACACCCGGCAGGGCCGCTTCCTATAAGCGGCGCCAATCCTGAGGACAGAGGAAACATCATGAAATTCAAGCCCTTGCATGACCGGCTGCTGCTCGAGCCGAT
>DASXQC010000119.1:0-4787 GCA_036493235.1 Reyranella sp. | reverse complement strand
CAGCGAGAAGTAGAGACCGCGGCGGCGCAGGATGATGGCGGCGATGACGGCCGCCAGCAGCAGCGAGAAGAGCACCGCGAAGGCGAGCGCCACGATCTCGTTGGCCACGCCGCGCTGCAGCTCGAAGGCTACCGCATAGGTGGCGCAGCCGAAGAAGACCGAGGCGCCGAACGGCACCAGGCCGGTATAGCTCACAAGCAGGCAGACGCCCGCGCCATAGAGCGTGTAGATCGCGATCTGGGTGATCAGGCTGATCGGCGCGCCGATCGCGAAGCTGAGCAGGCTGAGGCCGGCCAGCACCAGCACGGTGAGCAGCACGGGATGGCGCACCGCGTTCACTCGAAGCGCTCCCAGCGTTCGCCCAGCAGGCCGCGCGGGCGGATCAGTAGCATCAGCGCCATGAAGAGGTACATCACCGCGCCCGAGGCCTCGGGCCAGAACTGAATGGTGAGTGCCACGACGACGCCGACCAGCAGGCCCGCGATTACCGCGCCGGCGAAGGAGCCGAGGCCGCCGATCGCCACCACGACGAAGGCCGGCATGATGGCGTTGGTCGCCATCGCCGGCGTCACGGTCCAGAGCGGCGCTGCCAAAAGGCCGGCGATGCCCGAGATCGCGCAGCCGAGGCCGAACACCCAGGTCAGCACCCGCGGCAGGTTGATGCCGAGCAGGCCGACCATCTCCGGGTCGCGCGAGCCCGCGCGCAGGATGCGCCCGAACGGCGTCTTCTCGAGGAACAGCCAGAGCAGCAGCAGCACGACGGCGGTGGTGACCAGCACGCCGACGCGGTACTTGGTGATCAGCACCGGCCCCCACAGGAAGATGCCGGCCATGAAAGGCGGCGGGCTGAAGGGCTGGCCGATGCCGCCGTAGATCAGGCGTACCGCGGCCTCGATCAGCAGGGCGAGCGCGAAGGTGACGATCAGGCTGATCAATGGCTCCTTGTCGTAGAGCCGGCTGATCAGCAGCTTCTCGGCCAGCATGCCGACGCCGCCGACGATGACCGGCGCGAAGATCACCGCCGGCCAGCCGAACAGTTGCACCAATGTCAGCGCGAGGTAGGCGCCCAAGGTGAAGAAGGCGCCGTGCGCGAAGTTGACGATGCCGAGCAGCCCGAAAATGATCGAGAGCCCGATCGCGATCAGCACGTACAAGCCGCCGAGGACGAGGCCGCTTGCCGTTTGCGAGAGGAGGATGTCCAGCATCGTCTGTTACCGATGCCGGATCAGCCCATCTTGCAGCCGACTTCTTCCTGTGTGCCGAACACCTTGTCGATGTCGGCCGGGTTCTCGGGCAGCGTCGCCTTGACGTCGAAGAAGTTCCACTTGTCGGTGATCTTCTCCTTCACCGAGACCGCGAGGTTGCGCACCAGCATCTGGTGATCGAACTTGCGGTAGCTGTAGGACGCATCGCCGGCCGGCACCTTCCAGGCTTCCAGCGCCTCGATGATCTTGTCGGCGTCGGTCGACTTGGCCGCGTCGATCGATTCGAACAGCGAGCGCGCCGTGATCCAGCCCATCCACGCCTTGTCGGCCGGCGGCTTGCCGTACTTCTTGAGGTAGGCGTCGGCGAACGCCTTCTCTTCCGCCGTGTTGTTGGGATTGTAGGCGTCCCACAGCTTGGTGAAGGTACCGTTCGCGGCCTCGGCGCCGACGCCCCAGATGTCGGTGTCGCCGATCGCGATCTCGACGAACGGGATCTTGCCCTTCATGCCGAGCTCGTTCCATTGCTTGAGGAAGGTGGTGAGGTCACCGGCCGACAGGCCGCCGACCGCGACGTCCGGCTTGGCCTGGCGAATCTTCAGGATGAAGGAGCTGAAGTCGGCGGTGTTGAGCGGCACTTCGTCGACGCCCACTTCCGTGCCGCCCGCCTGCTTCAGCAGCTCGCGTGAGCTCTTGAGGATGTCCTGGCCGAACGCATAGGAGGCGGTGATGTGGTACCACTTCTTGCCGTACTTCAGGGCATACGGCGCCAGCATGCGCTGCTGCACGGCGACCGGCGTGTTGAGGCGGAAGGTGTAGCGATTGCAGTTCTTGCCGGTGATGTCGGTCGCCGCGGCATTATCGCAGACGAACGGTATCTTGAGCTCGGCCGCCTTCGCCTCCTCGCCCAGCGCGTTCGACGAGAGCGCACCGCCCAGCACGGCACACACCTTGTTCTCCTGCACCAGCTTCTGCATGTTCTGCACGGCACCCTGCGGGCTCGGCTCGTCGAGCCACACCAGCTCGGTCGGCTGGCCCATCACCATCTTGTTGCGCTGCTCCAGCGCCAGGAACGAGCCGTTCGCGAGATATTCGGTCTGGCCGGCGATCTGGCCGGTCTTGGCCAGCAGCAGGCCGATCTTGATCGGATCGGCGGCGCGCGCGATGTGCGGCGCGGCGAGCGGCGTCACGGCCAGGCCGGCGGCGCCCAGCAGGGTCGTACGCCGGTTGATCAGAAGTCCAGTGTTACGAGTCATGCTTCCTCCTACTACGCTGCTTTTTGCTTGCTACGACAAATGTACTGAATGGTTCATTTTGTCAATTCAGGGCTGCCCCTCAAGGCCGCACATGCTGCAGGATCATCTCGACGATCTCGGTGCGCCGCGTCGACAGTGCCTTCGGCGAACTCATGTCGCGCTTGAAGATGGTGGAGAAGGTGGCGCGGTTGGCGACGTTGAAGATGCCGAGCGCGCTGATCGTCATGTGCAGCTCGACCGGGTCTATGCCGCGCTTGAAGACGCCGGCCTTCTCGCCGCGCGCTACGATGCGCCGGACGGCGTCGATCACCGTGACGTTGAGCTTGCCGATCGCCGTCGAGCGCTTCATGTGCACGCCGTCCATGATGTTCTCGTTCATCACGAGACGCACGAACTCCGGATGGGCGTGGTAGTAGTCGAAGGTCGAGGCGACCAGCGTTGCCAGCGCCTGCTCGGGCGTCTGGTGCTCGAGATCGAGCGTCGCCTCCTGCTGGCGGATCGACGAGTAGGCCGCCTCCAGCACCGCAAGGTAGAGCCGTTCCTTGCTGCCGAAGTAGTAGTAGATCATGCGCTTGCTGGTGCGCGTGCGATTGGCGATCGCATCGACCCGCGCGCCCCCGAAGCCTTCGCGCGCGAACTCGGCCGTGGCGACCTCGAGGATGTTGCGCTGGACGCCCTCGGGATCGTTCTGGCGCTTCTTCCTCATGCCTTGCCGCTGACGCCCGCCTCGGCGAAGGTCGCCATGCCGTTGTGGCAGGCGGCGGCCGCCTTGAGGATCGGCACCGCGAGCGCCGCGCCCGACGCCTCGCCCAGCCGCATGTCCATGTCGAGCAATGGCCGCTGGCCGATCGCCTCCAGCAGGCGCGTATGACCGGGCTCGACCGAGCGATGCGAGACCTTGCAATGGTCGAGCGCGCGGCGGTCGGCGGCGAACAGCACCGCGGCCGCAGCCGTGCAGGCGTAGCCGTCGAGCAGCACCGGAATATGGCCCATGCGGGCCGCGACGATGGCGCCGGCAATGGCAGCCAACTCCTCGCCCCCGACGGCCGCAAGCAACGTCAGCGGATCGCGCGCGGCGATCGCGTGGCGGTGATGCGCCAGCGCCTCGTCGATCACCTTGATCTTGTTGGCGAGCGCCGTCCCATGCACGCCGGTCCCAGGTCCGGCCCAGTCCGCGCCCGTGCCGCCGAACAGCGCCGCGCACAGCGTCGCCGCGGCAGTCGTGTTGGCGATGCCCATCTCGCCCAGGCACAGCACGTCGATGCCGGGCTCGGCCGCCATCATGCCGTAGGCCATGGCGTTGGCGGCGCGCGCCTCGCTCATCGCCGGGCCCTGGGTGAAGTCCTCGGTCGGATGGTCGAGGTCCAATTCGTAGATGCGCAGGTCGGCATCGATCGCGCCCGCGAGCTGGTTGATCGCGGCCCCGCCGTTCAGGAAGTTCTTCACCATCTGCCGGGTAACTTCCGGCGGATAGGCCGACACCCCACGCCGTGCCACGCCGTGCGTGCCGGCGAATACGGCGACCCGCGGCCGCTCGATGCGCGGCTGGGCGCGGCCCTGCCAGGCGGCCAGCCACTCGGCCAGCTCCTCCAGCCGGCCGAGTGAGCCCGGCGGCTTGGTAAGCTCGGTCTGGCGGGCCACCACCTTGGTCTGCGCCTCCAGGTCGGGTCCCGGCAGGTCCCGCAGGATCCGTCGGATTTCCTCGAAAGTCGGGGCTGAAGGAGGGGCGTTCATAGCGGGCGCGGACCATCCTATATTTGCCCTACCATGACCAGCCCCAACGACTTCGACGGTCTTTCCCACAGTGCCCGCCCATCCTCCTTCGACGACTGGCTACAGGCCTTCAAGGAGCAGGCGACCTTCTTCACCGGTGTGAGGTTCGACACCGGTATTCCGCGCTGGCCCTTGGCCGACGTGCTGCCGGTTCTGCCGTTCATCGGCGCTGCAGTCGGGCTCGCCGCCGGCCTGGTGTTCGCCATCGTGCGCGCCGTCTCGGGCCCGGGCTGGCTCGCCGGCGTGCTGGCGGTCGTCGCCGCCGTGCTGATAACACGCGCCCTGCACGAAGACGGCCTGGCCGACACCGCCGACGGCCTCGGGCCGCACGCGCTGGAGCCGCCGCGGCGTCTGGAGATCATGCGCGACAGCCGCAACGGCACGTTCGGCGTGCTGGCGCTGGCGCTCTCGGTGTTGATCAAGGTGGCGTGCCTCGCCCAGTTCTCCGGTTCGACCGGGCTGGTCGTGCTGATCGGCGCCCACGCGCTCTCGCGGGCGACGCTAGCCTATCCGTTGCTCGCCTTCTCGCCGGTGCACTCGGACGGGCTCGGTGCGC
>DASXQC010000118.1:0-13448 GCA_036493235.1 Reyranella sp. | reverse complement strand
GCCGCCGGGGCGGTTCGCGCGGGCCGCCGAACGGGTCTTCGATGCGATTCAGAACTTCTACGGGCGCACCCTGCGCGTCGTGCTGGACCATCCGCGGCTCACCATGATCGTGTTCATGGGCACCATCATCCTCAACGTCTTTCTGTATGTGGAGATCCCCAAGGGCTTCTTCCCGCAGCAGGACACCGGCCGCATCATCGGCGGTATCCGCGCCGACCAGAGCATCTCCTTCCAGTCGATGCGGCGGAAGTTCCGCCAGTTCGTGAACATCATCCGTGAGGATCCGGCGGTCGCCAACGTGGTGGGCTTCACCGGCGGCTTCCAGACCAACTCCGGCTTCCTGTTCGCGACGCTGAAGCCGCTCAGCGAGCGCAAGGACAGCGCCGACCGGGTGATCGCGCGCCTGCGGCCCAAGCTCGCGCAGGTGCCCGGCGCCAACGTCTTCCTGCAGGCGACCCAGGACATCCGGGTCGGCGGTCGCCAGGGCAACTCGCAATACCAGTTCACGCTGCAGAGCGATTCGCTGGCCGATCTCTATGACTGGGGTCCGAAGCTCACCGAGGCGCTGCGCAAGGACACGTCGGTGATCACCGATGTCGACTCCGATCAGCAGCAGCACGGGCTGCAGGTCGACCTGACGATCGACCGCGACGCGGCGGCACGGCTCAACGTGTCCTCGCGCGCGATCTCGTCGACCTTGTACGACGCTTTCGGCCAGCGTCAGGTTTCGACCATCTACAACGCGCTGAACCAATATCACGTGGTCATGGAGGTCTCGCCCGAGTTCTGGGAGAACCCCGAATCGCTGAAGGACATCTATGTCAGCACCTCGGGCGGCGCGATCAGCGGCGCCCAGGCAACCGCCGGCGTGGTCAACAGCGCGCCGCCCAGCCAGACCCCCAAGACGGCCTCCTTGACCGGCGTCGGCGCGACCCAGCTCGATCCGAGCCAGGCGGTGCGCAACCAGCTCACCAACGCGATCGCGGTGAGCGGCCGTGGCTCCGCCTCGACCGGTGCGGCCGTCAGCACGACCCCCGAGACGATGATCCCGCTGTCGGCCGTGACGAACTATCAGTTCGGCACCACGCCGCTCGGCGTGAACCACCAGGGCCTGTTCGTCGCCAGCACGGTCTCGTTCAACCTGGCCATCGGCAAGACGCTCAGCGACGCGGTCACCTACGTCAACGGCACGATGCGCGACATCGGCGTGCCGGCGACCATCCACGGCTCGTTCCAGGGTACCGCGCGTGCTTTCCAGCAGTCGCTCGACAGCCAGATCCTGGTGGTGCTGGCGGCGCTGGCGGCGATCTACATCGTGCTGGGCGTCCTGTACGAGAGCTACATCCACCCGATCACGATCCTGTCGACCCTGCCGTCGGCCGGCATCGGCGCGCTGCTGGCGCTGCAGCTCACCGGCATGGAGTTCAGCATCATCGCCATGATCGGCGTGCTGCTGCTGGTCGGCATCGTCAAGAAGAACGCGATTATGATGATCGACGTGGCGCTCGAGCGGGAGCGTCACGACAATTCCGATTCGCGCGACGCGATCTACCACGCCTGCCTGCTGCGCTTCCGGCCGATCCTGATGACCACCATGGCGGCGATGCTGGGCGCGGTGCCATTGGCGCTGGGCTTCGGCGACGGCGCCGAGCTGCGCCAGCCGCTCGGTGTGTCGATCATCGGCGGTCTGCTGGTCAGTCAGGTGCTGACCCTCTACACGACGCCCGTGGTTTACATCTATCTCGACCGCTTCCGCCGTCGCGGCGAGACGCACGGCCGGCTGGCGCGGGCAATGGGCGGGCTGGAGGCACAGGCGTGAGGCAGTTCGGTATCGTTGTCGTGTTGACGCTGTCCGGCTGCGGCATGGTCGGGCCCGATTATCAGCGCCCGCCGCCGGCGACGCCGCCGACCACCTCGTTCAAGGAGACCAGCGATTCGTACTTCCGCCCGGCCATGCCGCGCGATGCGATCGACCGCGGCAAATGGTGGGGCATGTATGACGACCATGCGCTCGACCTGCTGGCTGCGCAGGTCGACGTCTCCAACCAGAACCTGAAGGAGGCCGAGGCGGCTTACCGCCAGGCCGTGGCGCTGATCCGCCAGAGCCAGTCGGCGCTCTACCCGACCATCGGCTACACCGGCTCGATCACCCAGAACGGCAGCCGCAGCGGCGGCGGCGGCAGCGTTTCCAGCAGCGGCGTGGTCTCGGCGGGCGGGAATACGACCACCCAGTACCAGGTTGGCGGCACATTGAGCTGGGAGATCGACGTGTGGGGCCGCATCCGCCGCACCATCGAGAGCGATTCGGCCGCCGCCCAGGCGAGCGCCGCCGACCTCATGAACGCGCGGCTGTCGGCGCAGTCGAGCCTGGTCACCAACTACTTCTCGCTGCGCATCTCCGACGAGCGCAAGCGCGTGCTCGAGCAGTCGGTGGCAGCCTTCGCCCGCGCGCTCCAGATCGTGACCAACCAGTTCAATGCCGGCACCGTCTCGCAGCTCGACGTCGCCCAGGCGCAGGCGCAGCTCGACCAGACGCGCGCGCAACTGGTCGCCGAGGGCATCAACCGCGCCCAGTTCGAGCATGCGATTGCCGCCCTGATGGGGCGTACCCCGGCCGAGGTCAGCATCGCGCCCGAGCCCGCGTCCAAGGACGTGCCGACGATCGATGCCGGCATCCCCTCGGCGCTGCTCGAGCGGCGGCCCGACATCGCCTCGGCCGAGCGGCAGATGGCGTCGGCCAATGCGCAGATCGGCGTCGCGGTGGCGGCCTACTATCCCGACATCACGCTCAACGCGAGCATCAACTTCGTCACCACCGTGTTCTCCAACCTGCTGTCGATCGCCAACGCGGTGTGGTCGTTCGGGCCGCAGCTTGCCGGCACCGCGATCGACGGCGGCAGCCGCGCCGCCCAGGTCGAGAGCGCTCGGGCGAACTACGACAAGACGGTCGCGACCTACCGCCAGACCGTGATCACCGCCTTCCAGCAGGTCGAGGACGCGCTCGTCCAGCAGCGCATCCTCGAGCAGCAGGAGAACGTGCAGCGCGCCGCGCTGGCGGCCGCGCGCAATGCCGAGCGGCTGGCCTTCAACCAGTACCGCGCCGGCACGGTGCCCTACACGACGGTGATCACGACCCAGACCACGGCGCTCAACAACGAGCTCACCCTGCTCGGCGTCCGCCAGAGCCGCTTGATCGCCAGCGCCACCCTGGTGACCGCGCTGGGCGGCGGCTGGCACGACGTCGAGCTGCCGCCGCCCGTGCCAATCAGCGGCCAGCAGAGCAGCCGCGAGCTGCACAAGAAGAGCTGGTGGCCTTTCTGACGAGATCGGCGCGGATGACCGCGCCTTAGTCGAGCTTGATGCCGGTGCGCTGGATGAAGTCCTGCCAGCGCTTCACCTCAGCGCGGATCGTCGCCATGAACGCTTCCGACGTGCCGCCGACGGCGATCACGCCATCCTGCGCCAGCCGGCCGCTCACCTCGGGGCTCTTCATCACCGCGTCGAGCTCCTTGTTCAGGCGCTGAACGATCTCGGCGGGAATGCCCTTCGGCCCGATCATGCCGTGCCACAGGCTGAAATCGAGCGTCGGGTAGCCCTGCTCGCCGTAGGTCGGGACGTCGATCTGCGGGATGCGCTTGGTGATCGCGAGCGCCCGCACCTGGCCGTTCTTGATGTAGGGCACCATGGTCGTGGTGCCGCCGTCGAGGATCTGCACGTTGCCGGCCAGCAGGTCGTTCAGCGCCAGCGCCGTGCCGCGATAGGGCACGTGGGTCGCCTTGATGCCGGCGGCGTCGAGGAAGAACTCGGTGCCGAGATGGACCAGCCCGCCCGGTCCGCTCGAGCCGTAGGCGAGCTTGCCCGGCTCGCGCTTGGCGACTTCGATCAGCTCCTTCAGGGTCTTGGCCGGCACCGAGGGGTTGACGCACAGCACGGTCGGCTCGTCGGTGAACTGGCCGATCGCCACGATGTCGTTCAGCGAATCGAATGTCGGCTTGTGCAGGATCGAGTTGATCGCGTAGCTGCCGGAGATCGTCAGGAAGGTGTAGCCGTCGGCCGGCGCCTTGATCGCGGCCTCGACGCCAAGATTGCCGCCGGCACCCGGCTTGTTGTCGACCAGCACGGTCTGGCCCAGCCGCTGCGACAGCTTCTCGGCGACCAGCCGCGAGGTGAAGTCCGAACCGCCGCCCGGCGCGAACGGCGCCACCAGCTTGATCGGCCGCGACGGCCAGCTGTCGGCCGAGGCGCGGCCAATGATGCCGAACGCCGTGGCGCCGGCGAGGAGGCTACGACGCCTGATCATGGCGCGGGCCATGGCACGCAGATCTCCTGCAAGGGTACGTGCTGCTGCGCGGCGTGCATGTCGGTCTCGCCGATCGCGCCCTGGGCGCGCGGGCGCGGCAGGGTGATCTTCACGGCATTCACCAGGTCGAAGAAGCCGAAGGTGATGATCGCCTGGGTCGGCACGTTGTAGAGCTCGGAGATCAGCTCCTTGGTGATCACGCCGCTCTTCTTCACCGCGTCGAAGTCCTCGCGGCTCTTGAAGATGATGTCGAGGGTGATCTCGAATGGACCGGCATTCTTGCTGCGCACGACTTTGGCTATTTCGCGCAACGGGGTAGGCACGGAAGCCATCAGGCGATCTCCTCGTACTGCACGGGGAACAGCGCTGTCGGGCTGTCGACTTGCATCAGGTGATAGACGTTGAACTCGCAGGCCTGCCCCAGCGGGATCTCGAGCGGCGTGAAGGGCGAGGCGAGATTGCCGGCGGTGGCGATGCGGCCCGGATAGGGCGCGTGCATCAGGCTGGTGCGGATCTTGCCGCAGATCGCCGTGGCGATCGCCTGCGTGGCCGCCGCGACCTCGACGATGATGCAAAGCTCGTGCGCCGGCGTCTTCACCGGCTCGAGCTCGCCCATCACGCCGTTCTTGCCGTAGAGGTGCGGGATGACGCGATAGGTCTCCGGCGGGATCTCCTTGTAGTAGTCGCGCGTGACGTCGATCACGCGGGCGAGGATCTCGTCGATCTGTCGGATGAAGATCGGATCGCGCGCGCCGGCGATGAAGATGGCGCGATAGCCCGCCGTCTTCGCGCCTTCGAGCTTCACGGTGTAAGGATTGGCCGGGATGAACTTGCTGCCCGAGACGCGGACGCGGCGATCGCTCACCTGCTCGTACTTGCAGGCCGACAGATCGAGCGTGCCGCCCGGGCCGGCCAGCAGGAACGGGTGCGTCTTCTCATAGAGCGTGTGCGCGGCGACCGAGGCCGTGGTGCAGCGCTCGGACGGATTGAGTGGCTCGATCTCGAAGTGATCGCGCCGCAGCCAGCCCATGACGCTGCGGCCCACTGGCTCGGCGCACAGCGCGCCGCATTCCATGATCTTGCCCATGTGCCAGGCGAGCGCCGGATCGAAGCCGGCCCGGATCGCCATCGCCGCGGTCGGCGAGGGATCGTAGGCGCGACCGCTGATGATCACGTCGACGCCTTCACTCTCGTCGAGGGCCTTGTTGAAGGGTTCGGCGCCGATCTGCGCCACCACGACGGTCGCGGCGTCGATCTCGCGCGGGTCGAGCGGCGGGACGGGGCCGAGCGGCTCGATGCGCCCGGCCTTCAGCTCCTTGTGGATCAGAGCCTTGTCGACGTCGGAGTAGATCTTGGCGAGCTTGAAGCGCCAGCCGCGGCGCTGGGCGATCTCGACCATGATGTCGCGGAACACGTCGACATGCAGGTTCGAACCATCGCCGCCGGCCGAGGAGATCAGCAGCGGAATCCTGGCCCCCTGCTGCGCTTCGAGCAGGACCTCCATGTCCTTCACGTAGTTCTGATGGCTGCAGGTCATCTCGCCCAGGCCGAGCTTCTGCGGGCCTGAATCGGTCGAGCCGGAATCGATGGTGATGGCGTGCGGCTTCAGCGCCATGCCGAGCTTCACGTGCTCGATTGGGAAGCCGTAACCCAGCATCCCCGAGGGGGTCAGGATGCGGATCTCTTCGTTGCTGGCTACCGCCATGATTTTGCTCCCCAATCCGGGCCTAGGCTGGCCATTGATCTGCGTGGAATTCCGGTGGTATACCATTGGTACAATGGATGGTCTAGTCTCGGACACGAAGCTGTCGGCGGTGGCCTATGGGGCCTTGCTGGACATGATCCTGCGCGGCTCGATCGCGCCGGGCGAGCTTGTGACCGAGCGCCAGATCGCAGCCCTGCTCGGCATGTCGCGCACGCCGGTGCGTGAGGCGGTGCGGCGGCTGGAAGGCGAGGGCACGCTGGAGCGGCAGAGGAGCGGCGCGCTGGTCGTGCGGCCCTACTCCATGGAGGAGTTCCTGCATGCGCTCGGCGTACGCCGCCTGCTCGAAGGCGAGGCGGCGCGGCTGGCCGCCGGCAAGGTCTCGCCCGAACTGATCGATGCCGCGCGCGAGCGCATCGCCCGGCTGCGGCGTGAAGGCCTGGCCGACACCGCCCGCAAGGACGACCGCGACTTCCATGCCGCCATCGCGCAGGCGTCGGGCAATCCGGTGCTGGCCACCACCATCGCCGACCTGCGCAAGCACACGGCGATGTTCCGGCTCGGCCGCCTGCCCGAGCGCCTCGACCAGGTGTGCGACGAGCACCTGACAATTCTTGACGCGCTGGCGAGCGGCAACGGCGAGGCCGCCCGCACGGCGATGCAGACTCATATCGACAACGTTCGCGCCCACCTGCTGCAGCGCCTGACCGCCCTCTGATCTAGACTGCGGCCATGGCGGAGGCGCAAGTCCGCAAGATCATTCACGTCGACATGGACGCCTTCTACGCGTCGGTCGAGCAGCGCGACGATCCCTCGTTGCGCGGCTTGCCGGTGGCTGTCGGCGGCCGTCAGCGCGGCGTGGTGATGGCGGCGAGCTACGAGGCGCGCAAGTTCGGCGTGCGCTCGGCGATGGCCTCGGTGACGGCCAAGCGGCTCTGTCCCGAGCTGGTGTTCGTGCGGCCGCGCTTCGACGTCTACAAGGAAGTATCGCAGCAGATTCGCGCGATTTTCCTGGATTACACGCCGCTCGTCGAACCGCTCTCGCTCGACGAGGCGTATCTCGACGTCACGACCAACCTCAAGAACATCCCGTTGGCCTCCGACATCGCCCGCGAAATCCGAGCGCGCATTCTCGAGGTCACCGGCCTCACCGCGTCGGCCGGCGTCTCGTACAACAAGTTCCTCGCCAAGCTCGCGTCGGACTATCGCAAGCCCAACGGCCAGACGGTGATCCCACCGGAGAAGGGGCCGGCCTTCGTCGAGGGACTCGATGTCGGCCGCTTCCACGGTGTCGGCCCCAAGACCGCCGAGAAGATGAAACGGCTCGGCATCCAGACCGGTGCCGACCTCAAGGCGCAGAGCCTCGAGTTCCTGCAGCAGTATTTCGGCAGCTCCGGCACCTACTACCACGCGATCGCGCACGGCCATGACGAGCGCCGGGTCGTGCCCGACCGGCCGCGCAAGTCGGTCGGCTCGGAGACCACATTCATGGACGATCTCGGCAAGCCGCAGGAGATCATCGACGGTGTCTTGTCGGTGCTCGACGACGTGTGGGGCTATTGCGAGCGTACTGGCATCGCCGGCCGCACCGTGACCGTGAAAGTGAAGTACGCCGACTTCCAGATCATCACCCGCAGCAAGACCCTGGCCGCGCCAGTCAACAGCCGGGCCGAGCTGGAGCAGACCAGCGTCGAGCTGGTGCGCCAGATCTTCCCCCTCGAGAAGCGGATACGCCTGCTGGGCGTCTCCCTGTCCAACATGGGCCCCCGGGAGGACGCCCCGCCTCCAGAGCCGCAACTCACACTTGGCTTATGAGGTTATGACCTTTGGAGGGCTGGACGGCCACAACTGACGGTCGCTTAATAGGTTCGCTCTATCGTCTGACTGAACTGCTTTATTGAGCGTAAGTTCCCGTGTGCGGAATGATCTGAGCGATAAACGGCCGCCAACAAGAGGGCCGGGCGAAAGGGAGAAGACGTGTTGGGTGGAATTGGCTGCAGGTGTGTGACCTGCGGGGGCCGTGTGAGACCACCACCGAACCTAACCAAACCAAGACCGGACACAATTCGGAGTACCTAACCATGACCTTAAGTTTCCTCGACCGAGAACGAACGGTCGCCAAGCCGGGATTCAACCGGTGGATGGTGCCGCCTGCCGCACTTTGTATGCATCTCTGCATCGGACAGGCCTATGCCTTCAGCGTCTTCAACTTGCCGATGACCAAGCTGCTCGGCATCACGCAATCCGCGCCCGGTGACTGGAAGCTCACTGAGCTGGGCTGGATCTTCTCCATTGCCATCGTGTTCCTCGGTTTGTCTGCCGCCGTGTTCGGCCGCTGGGTCGAGGATGGCGGTCCGCGCAAGGCGATGTTCACGGCCGGCCTGTGCTGGACCTTGGGCTTCCTGCTCTCGGCGGTGGGCGTCTATGCGCACCAGCTCTGGCTCATCTACCTGGGCTACGGCGTGCTGGGCGGCATCGGCCTCGGCATCGGCTACATCTCGCCGGTCTCGACCCTGATCAAGTGGTTTCCCGATCGGCCGGGCATGGCGACCGGCATGGCGATCATGGGCTTCGGCGGCGGCGCCTTCATCGCTTCGCCGCTGTCGGTCTGGCTGATGCAGAGGTTCTCGAGCCCGACGCATGTCGGCGTCGCCGAGACCTTCATCGCGCTGGGCGTCATCTATCTCTGCTTCACCTGGATCGGTGCCGCGATGGTGCGCGTGCCGGCGCCGGGTTGGGCGCCGGCCGGTTACACGGCGCCGGCGCAGTCGCAGAAGCTGATCACCAAGAACGACGTGTTCGTCTACGACGCGCTCAAGACGCCGCAGTTCTGGCTGATCTGGTGGGCGCTCTGCCTGAACGTGACCGCCGGCATCGGCGTGCTCGGCCAGGCTTCCGCCATGAGCCAGGAGATGTTCCCCGGCAAGGTGACGCCGGTCGCGGCCGCGGGCTTCGTCGGCCTGATCAGCCTGTTCAACATGCTGGGTCGCTTCTTCTGGGCCTCGACCTCCGATCTGATCGGCCGCAAGAACACCTACTTCTGCTTCTTCGCGATCGGCACGGTGCTCTACATCCTGGTGCCGCAGACGGGTTCCATGGGCAGCGTGGCCCTGTTCGTCCTGTGCTTCGTGGTGATCATCAGCATGTACGGTGGCGGCTTCTCCACCGTGCCTGCCTATCTCAAGGACATGTTCGGCACGCGCTATGTCGGCGCCATCCACGGCATGTTGCTCACCGCCTGGTCGGCGGCAGGCATCTTCGGTCCGGTGCTGGTCAACTATATCCGCCAGTACCAGGTGGATCGTGGCGTTCCGAAAGCGGAGGCCTACAACGAGACCATGTACATCATGGCAGGCCTGCTCGTGATCGGCTTCATCTGCAATGCCTGCGTGAAGGCGGTCAACGACCGTCATCACATGAAGGCGGATGATGCCCGCCTCGCAGCGGCCCGCGGCTAGGGCAGGAGGGATCGATGGCAAACGACCAGAACGGCACGACCACCCTGCAGCTCGCAGCCGCGTGGATCTTCGTCGGCATCCCCCTGCTGTGGGGGGTGCTGGAGACGCTCGCCAACGCCATGAAGTTGTTCAGTTAGCGCTACGCGCTAACTGAACAAGCGGCACGGCGCGGGCCCTGAGCTTCGCGCTGCGCGCGACCGGCGCCACGGAGGGCGCCTAGCTCTACGGGCCCGCCCGAGCGAGCGCTATAATCGCCTATGCTAGATAAGCTAGAATACCTCCTAGCGCTCGCTCGTGAAAAAAACTTCGGCCGCGCCGCGGAAACCTGCGGCGTGACCCAGCCGACGTTCTCCGCTGGCATCAAGCAGCTCGAGGACACGCTCGGCGTCATGCTGGTGCAACGCACCTCGCGCTTCCTGGGCTTCACCGCCGAGGGCGAGCGGGTGCTCGACTGGGCGCGCACCATCGTCGCCGATGCGCGCGCCATGCGCGCCGAGGTGCAGACGCTGAAGAAGGGCCTTGCCGGCCACCTTCGCATCGCCGCCATCCCGACGGCGCTGCCGATGGTCTCGGCGCTGACCACGCCCTATCGCGCCAAGCATCCCAACGTGAAGTTCACCATCCTGTCGCGAACCTCGATCGATATCCTGCAGATGGTCGAGAACCTCGAGGTCGACGCCGGTCTGACTTATATCGACAACGAGCCGCTGGGCCGCCTGCGCGCCGTGCCGCTCTACAACGAGCAGTACCGGTTGCTGACCTCCGCCGACAGCCCGCTCGGAGACTACGACAAGGTGACATGGTCCGAGGTCGGCAAGATCCCGTTGTGCCTGCTGACCCCGGACATGCAGAACCGCCGCATCATCGACGGCCTGCTGCACGCCGCCGGCACCCGGCCCGAGCCGACCCTCGAATCGAATTCGATGATCGTGCTGTTCTCTCATGTTCGGACCGGCCGCTGGGCCAGCGTCATGCCCGAGCGCCTGGCCGACGCTCTGGGCCTGACCGAACGGCTGCGGTCGATCCCGATCGTCGAGCCCGAGGCGATACACCAAATCGGGCTCGTGGTTCCGCCACGCGAACCGATGGTGCCCACCGTGACGGCCTTGGTCGCCGAGGCAACCCGGTTGGCCGCCTCCATACGGGCTGACCAGAGATTTTCAATAGATATTCTCGATCAAACCATGTGACGCCTTTAATGCACTCCGTCTGACCAATCGGGAATATCGGTCCCGTTGTTGGGAGGAGAATCCATGGCTGCGTGGAGCGAATCGCAGGCCGCCGACATTCTGAGCAAGCATGAAGGCCGGCCGGGCGCCCTATTGCCGATCCTGCACGACGTGCAGGGCGCATTCGGCCATGTCCCGGCCGAGGCCGTGCCGTTCCTCGCCTCGGCGTTGAACCTCAGCCGCGCCGAAGTGCATGGCGTGGTCTCGTTCTATCACGACTTCCGTCATGAACCGGCCGGCCGCCATGTGCTGAAGCTCTGCCGCGCCGAAGCCTGCCAGTCGATGAAGGGGCCGGAGATCGCCGACCAGGTGCTGAAGCGCTTCAATATAGACTGGGGCGGCACGACTCCCGACGGCCGCCTCACTGTCGAAGCCACGTACTGCCTCGGTCTCTGCGCCTGCGCGCCGTCGGCGATGCTCGACGGCGAGCCGATGGCGCGGCTCGACGCCGATTCGATCGATGAGATCGCGCGCGAGGTCGGGCGATGAGGATATTCGTCCCGCGCGATGCGGCGGCCCGCGCCGTCGGCGCCGACAAGGTGGCCGCGGCGCTCGTCGATGAAGCGCGCAAGCAGAACCTCGATATCGACATCGTGCGGACGGGTTCGCGTGGCCTGTTTTGGCTCGAGCCGATGATCGAGGTCGAGACGGCCGACGGGCGCGTCGGCTTCGGCCCGGTGGCCGCGCGCGATGTGCCGGCCTTGGTGACCGGACGTTTCGACCGCAGCCATCCGCTCTGCGTCGGCAAGCCGGAAGAGATTCCGTTCCTCAAACGACAGACCCGCATCACCTTCGCGCGTTGCGGCGTCATCGATCCGCTGTCGCTCGACGACTATCGCGCGCACGGCGGCTGGCGCGGCCTCGAACGCGCGCGCAGCCTCGGATCGGCGAAGACGCTCGAAGAGGTCACCAAATCCGGCCTGCGCGGCCGCGGCGGTGCAGGCTTTCCGACCGGCATCAAGTGGAAGACCGTCGCCGACACGGCAGCCGACCAGAAGTACATCGTCTGCAACGCCGACGAGGGCGATTCCGGCACCTACGCCGACCGCATGATCATGGAGGGCGATCCCTTCCTGCTGATCGAAGGCATGGCGATCGCGGGCCTCGCGGTGGGCGCGACCAAGGGCTACGTCTATATCCGCTCCGAATATCCCGATGCGATCCGCGCCATGCAGCGCGCGGTCGAACTGTCGCCGATCGACGGCTTCACTATCGAGATCCGGGTCGGCGCCGGCGCCTATGTCTGCGGCGAGGAGACCTCGCTTCTGGAATCGCTCGAGGGCAAGCGCGGCCAGGTGCGCGCCAAGCCGCCGTTGCCCGCGCACAAGGGCCTGTTCGGCAAGCCGACGGTCATCAACAATTTGATCTCGCTCGCGACCGTCCCGTTCATCCTGGCCGACGGCGCGGAGCAATACGCTGCGCTCGGCATGGGCCGTTCGCGCGGCACCATGCCGATCCAGCTCGCCGGGAACGTCAAACACGGCGGCCTGTTCGAAGCCGCCTTCGGCCTGACGCTGGGCGAGATCGTCGACGATATCGGCGGCGGTACGGTTAGCAGCCGGCCAGTGCGCGCGGTTCAGGTGGGTGGCCCTCTTGGCGCCTACTTTCCGCGCGCACTGTTCGATACGCCGTTCGACTACGAAGCCTTTGCCGCGAAGGACGGACTGATCGGCCATGGCGGCGTGGTGGTGTTCGACGACACCGTCGACATGGCGCAGCAGGCGCGGTTCGCGCTCGAGTTCTGCGGCATCGAATCCTGCGGCAAGTGCACACCCTGCCGCATCGGCTCGGTGCGCGGCGTCGAAACGATCGACAAGATCATCTGCGGCGAGCGGCCGGCGGCGAACCTCGCGCTGGTCGCCGACCTCTGCAACACCATGAAGTTCGGCTCGCTCTGCGCCCTGGGCGGCTTCACGCCCTATCCGGTGATGAGCGCCATCAAGCATTTCCCCGAGGACTTCACCCGCCCGCTGCGCGTGGCGGCCGAGTAAGAGGACACGGTCATGTCTCTCATTCACGAAATCGACTACGGCACCCCAGTCAGCAAGTCGGCCGAGCAGGTCACGCTCACCATCGACGGCCAGAAGGTCACGGTGCCTGCCGGCACCTCGATCATGCGGGCGGCGATGGACACCGGCATCCAGGTCCCCAAGCTCTGCGCTACCGACTCGGTCGACGCCTTCGGTTCCTGCCGTCTCTGCCTGGTCGAGATCCAGGGCCGCGCCGGCACGCCTGCCTCCTGCACCACGCCGGTCGCGCCGGGCATGGTTGTCTCCACCCAGACCGAGCGGCTGAAGCTGATCCGCAAGGGCGTGATGGAGCTCTACATCTCCGACCATCCGCTCGACTGCCTGACCTGTGCCGCCAACGGCGACTGCGAGCTGCAGGATATGGCGGGCGCGGTCGGCCTGCGCGACGTGCGCTACGGCTACGACGGCGAGAACCACACCCGGCAGGAGAAGGACGAGAGCAACCCGTACTTCACCTTCGATCCCAGCAAGTGCATCGTCTGCTCGCGCTGCGTCCGCGCGTGCGAGGAGGTGCAGGGCACGTTCGCTCTGACCATCCAGGGCCGCGGCTTCGATTCGAAAGTGTCGCCCGGCGCGCTCAACGACGATTTCCTGAGCTCCGAGTGCGTGTCGTGCGGCGCCTGCGTGCAGGCCTGCCCAACGGCGACGCTGTCGGAGAAGAGCCTGATCGATATCGGCCAGCCCGAGCATTCGGTGGTGACGACCTGCGCCTATTGCGGCGTCGGCTGC
>DASXQC010000117.1:0-10981 GCA_036493235.1 Reyranella sp. | reverse complement strand
ACTCGTCGCCTTGCTCGTAAGGAGCGGCCCAGAAATGCTTGCTGTCGCCGACCGTCGCCATGCCGACGGCGTTGACCGCAGCGAGCGCGCCGACGACGAAGCCGCTCCTGGTGCGCTGGCTGGCCGAGCCCAGCCCGCCCTTGAGATTGGCAGTGGTGCCGCCGTAGCCGGCGCCGACCGTGCCGAGGGCGAAGTCCTCATCGGCGGCGAGGGCGGCGTCGCGGCCGAGATCCCAGTACGGCGGCCGGTGCGTTACCGGCTCTTTGAGCCAATCCTTCTCGCCGCCGTTCATCAGGTCGAACAGGATCGCCTGCACCGCGACCGGCAGCACGATGCCGCCGAACGTGGCGCCCCGGCCCTGCTGGCACAGCACGGCCGACACGCCGCCCGCCGCGTCGAGGCCGTAAAGCGAGCCGCCCGACAGCACCACCGCGTCGATCACGCCGCGCGTCATCTCCGGCTCGAGCAGCGCGGTCGCCCTGTCGCCGGGCGCGCCGCCGAGGCGCGAGATGCTGGCAACGCAGCTCTTGTCGAAAATGGCGACCGCGACGCCGGTGGCAGCACGCGCGTCGTGCGCGTTGCCGACCGTCACGCCCGGCACGTCGGTGATCAGGTTCCTCACGTCAGGAACTCACCGCCGTTCACGTGGATGGTCTGGCCGGTGATGAAGGTGCCTTCCGGTCCGACGATCAGGCGGACCATGGCGGCGATCTCCTCGACACTGCCGAGGCGTCCCAGCGGGATCGGCCGGCCCTGCAAAGGCCGAGGTCCTGCCGAGGCCGCGCGGCTGGTGTCGATCGCGCCGGGCGACACAGCGTTGCAGGTGATCTTGTGCGGCGCGAGCTCGCGCGCCAGCGCGCGCATCAGGCCCTCGAGGCCCGACTTCGACGCCGAGACATGGCAGCGGTTGGGCGTGCCGACATGGGTCGAGATGCCCGACATGGCGACGAACGCGCCGCCTTTGCCCTTGGCCACCATCTGCGGCACGAAGGCCTTGCCGAGCAGGAAGGCGCCGTCGAGCGCGACCGCCATGATCTCGCGCCATTCCTCGAACGACATGTCGAGGAACGAGGTCTGGCGACGCAGGCCCGCGTTGCTCACCAGGATGTCGACACCGCCCAGCGATTCGGCCTGCTTGGCGAGCTGGGGCGCGATCGCGGGATCGGACACGTCGCCCATCGCGGCATGAGCCGAGCCGCCTGATGCCTTGATTTCACCGACGACCGACTCGACCGCCGCGCGGTCGCTGCGGCCATTCACCAGAACTGTTGCGCCATCGCGCGCCAGGGTCAGCGCAATCGTGCGGCCGATGTTCTTGCCTGCGCCAGTAACCAGCGCGATCCGTCCTTGCAGTGCCTGAGACATGCCTTCTCCGCGTTTTGGGCGCTAAGCGCCCAAAAGCGCCCGTCGTTGCGGCGACCCTAGCACCGCTCTTGCGGATTGGCATGACTCCCGTACCGCTTGGCATAGGCGCGACTGAATTCGGCGCCGAGCAGGAAGATCTGCGCGGAGTAGTAGATCCACACCAGCAGCACGATCAGCGCGCCGGCTGCACCGTAGGACGAGGCGACGTTGGTCTGGCCGACATAGAAGGCGATCGCATACTTGCCGCCCTCGAACAGGATGGTGCTGGCCAGCGCGCCGACCGCAACATCGCGCCAGGCTATGTCGGTGTCGGGCAGCACCTTGAACATCGCCGCGAACAGCCCGCCGATCAGCAGCGCCGACAGCACGACGTCGACCACGTTGAGCGCCACCTGCGCGGCGGGGAACACGATCTTGAGGTAGGTCGAGAACCCGGACAGCAGCGCACTGGCCGCCAGCGATACCATGAGCAGGAAGCCGGCAGTGACGACCAGCCCCATGCTGACCAGCCGGCCACGCAGCAGGCGCGTGACGGTCGACTCCGGCGACGGAGCGGCCTTCCAGATCGCGTTCATCGCCGACTGCACCTCGCCGAACACGCCGGAGATGGCGATGACCAGAACGACCAGGCCGATGACCGTCGCCAGGGTGCCTTCGCGCGGACGGGCGGCGCTTTCGACCATGCCCTGCAGCGCCACGGCGGTTCCATGCCCCATCAGCACGCTGAACTGGTCGACGATCGCGCCCTCGGCGGCGTCGCGGCCGAACACCAGGCCAGCGATCGCCACGACGACCAGCAGCACCGGCGCGATGGAGAACAGCGTGTAGTAGGCGATCGAGGCGCCCCAGCTCAGCGCCTCGTCATCGACGAAGCCCGAGAACGTGTCGCGCAGGAGGTGCCAGGTGGCGGACAGGGCTTTCATGTCCTGTCTAACTCGCCCCCGTCAGGAGCGTTCCGTGGTGGTCTATTGCGTCGGCCGCGTATCGACGCGGCGGAAGCTCAGCACGATATCCGAGGCGCGGCGCACGGCTTCCTGCTGGAAGCCCTGACGCGCCTTCTCGTCGGCATAGGGCACCGCCATGGCCATGAGCCTCTCGGTCTCGTCGGTGCAGGCGGCGGCCACGGCGCGGGCGACGCCGGTCACGTCGGCCGAGCCGTTGTCGAGCTGCGGCGTATGGGCGAGCAGGCAGTTGTCGCGCTGGACCCGCTGGCGGTTGATCTTGCTCGCCAGATAAGGGTCCTGATAGCTCGGGGCGGAGTTGCAGGCGCCGACGACAAGGGCGAGGGCGAGCGAAAGCGATATGGCGACGGCGGAACGCATCGCCGCAATGGTACGGATCGCAGCGCGCCCAATCAACCGGGGCGATCAACCGGCGACGATGTAGGCCTTCAGCGCCTCGGTCTCATGCTGGGTTTCTTCCAGCCGCGCCTTGACGACGTCGCCGATCGAGATCAGCCCGATCAGCTCGCCGCGCTCCTCCACCGGCAGGTGGCGGAAGCGGCCGGCGGTCATCAGGCCCATGATCCGCTCGATCGGGTCGTCGGGATGGCAGGTCACCACGTCACGCGTCATGATCTGCCGCACTTCGATGTCGAGCGCGGCCGCACCGTGCCGGGTCAGCGCCTGCACGAGATCGCGCTCGGAGACGATGCCGGCGATGGTGTTGGTGTCGCTCATGACCAGAACCGAGCCGATCCGGCGGGTGCTGAGATGCTGGGCCACCTGGGCGACGGTGGTGCCGGGTGTCACCGTGAAGACGAGGCCACCCTTCTGAGCCAGGATGTCGGAAACGAACATGCCTTCCCCCCTTTCTGGGTACATGCCCTCTGCAAGGTTCCAACGCTATGGCGCGACAAATAGTTGCGGGCGATAAGGCGCCATGACCGACACGCGCTCCGCCCTCGTACTCTTCTCAGGAGGGCAGGATTCTACCACCTGCCTGGCTTGGGCGCTCGACCGATCCACGCATGTCGAGACCATCGCTTTCGATTATCGCCAGCGCCATCGAATCGAGCTGGATCAACGGCTTACCGTGCTGGCCGAACTGCGCCATCGGTTCCCCGAATGGTCCGCCCGGCTGGGCGAGGACCACTTCATCGACATGGGGGAACTCGGCCAGATCAGCGAGACGTCGCTGACTCGAGAGACCGCCTTCCAGATGGAGAAGGATGGCCTGCCCAACACCTTCGTGCCCGGGCGCAACCTGCTGTTCTTCACCTATGCCGCGGCGGTCGCCTGGCGGCGCGGCATCCGCCACCTGGTGGGCGGCATGTGCGAGACCGACTACTCGGGCTATCCCGACTGCCGCGACAACACGATCAAGGCGCTACAGGTCGCGCTCAACCTCGGCATGGACAGGAGCTTCGCGCTGCAGACGCCGCTGATGTGGATCGACAAGGCCGAGACCTGGTCACTGGCGCGCGAGCTGGGCGGCGAGCCCCTGATCGAGATCCTGCTCGACCACACCCACACCTGCTATCGCAACGAGCGCGGGCCCAGGCACGACTGGGGCTACGGCTGCGGCGACTGCCCCGCCTGCGCCCTGCGTCAGCGCGGATTCGAGAACTGGCGCAAGACGTGGGCATGACCGAACGGCCGCGCATGAGCATCAACGCCCGCAAGGCCGAGGGGCTCGCCTATTTCCTCGCCTTCATGGCCTGCATCCCGACCGCCAACTGGATGATCGGCCATGTCGGCACGGTCTGCGCACCAAACGGACCATGCCTGCTGCCGGTGTTCCCGTGGAGCCCGCAAGGCGGGCCGATGATGGCGCCGTCCGGCGTTTCGATGATCGGCATCGCTCTCGTCCTGCGCGATCTCTGCCAGCGGCGGCTGGGCCGCTTGGCGGCATTGATGGCGATCGTGGCCGGTGCTGCGCTCTCGGGCGCGCTCGCGCCGCCCCAGCTGGTGGTGGCCTCGACCACGGCGTTCTTCCTGTCGGAGCTTGCCGACTTCGCGGTCTTCACGCCGCTGCAGAAGCGCGGGCTGGTGCTGGCCGTGCTGGCGAGTGCCGTGGTCGGCCTGATCGCCGACAGCATCCTGTTCCTGTACCTCGCCTTCGGCAGCCTCGAATTCCTCGAGGGCCAGGTGCTGGGCAAGGTCTGGATGGTGCTGCTGGCGCTGCCTTTCGTGCATTGGATTCGCAAGCGCGAAGGTGTGGGCGCGGTCGCCAATTGAGGCTAGAGTGCGGCCGCAAATCCAAGAGCCTGCCTGTTGGGGGAGATAGAGAGATGATGAAGTCCGTCCTGGCCGTGTCCGAAGGCGGACCCGACGCCGGCATGTCGTTCAAGCTGGCCGCCCGGGTCGCGTCGGAATTCGAGGGCGCGGTCGATGCGCTGCACCTGCCGGTCGGCCCGGCCGGCGGCATGGTGGGCGGGCTGGCGATGAGCGGCGAGGCGATGCCGCTGATCATGAATCTCGACGACGAGCGGCTCGAAGGCCGCAGCAAGGAAAGCGAGCGGGTCTACAAGGAGACGCTGGCCCTGGTGAAGGGCGCGACCTACACCGCCGCCAAGACCGCGACGCTCGACGCCATGGTGGCGATGGGCCGTTGCTCGGATCTCGTGGTGCTCGGCCGCCCCGGCGCCGACCCGGAAAACGTGGCGCCGGCGACCGTCGAGGCCGCGCTGTACGAGTGCGCCCGCGCGGTGATGATCGCCCCGCCCACGGCCGGCGACGGCAACTTCAACTCGATCGTGGTGGCATGGAACGGCAGCTTCCAGGCGGCCCGTGCGCTGGAATACGCCATGCCCTTCCTCGAGAAGGCAACCAAGGTCACGCTGCTGGTGGTCGGCACCAAGCCCGATGACGTGGGCGCCTCGTACCTGGCCCGCAACCTCGGCCGTAACGGCATCAATCCGACGATCGACGCGATCGATCCCGGCGCCGTGTCGGGTCGCGCCCGCGGCCGCGCGCTACTGGGCTACACCCACGACAAGAGCGCCGATCTGCTCGTCATGGGCGCCTACGGCCGCGGCCAGGTGCTGAGCTTCCTCGGCCTGGGCGGCGCCACCGGCAAGGTGATCTCGTCCTGCCGCGTGCCGCTGTTGATGGCGCACTAGTAGCTGGGGGCGCACCGCCAGCCAGTCAGCCCGGGAAGAACTTCAGGAACGGCTCGGCCTCGTTGAAGGCGCGGGCCACCGACGGCCGGCGGCTCAACCGCCGGAAGTAGGCCGTCAGATTCCGGCGCTCGCCGAACGGCACCAGCTTGTTGGCAAAGAACAACGGCGGCGCTGCTGCGCAATCGGCCAGGGTGAAGGTATCGCCCGTGGCCCAGGTGCGGCCCGCCATCTCGGCATCGATCACGTCGTAGGAGTTGGCCAGCATCGCCTCGGCGGCCGCGACGCCGAACGGATCCTTCTGGTCCGCAGGCCGCAGCCGGTCGCCGACGATCCGCTGCATCGGATGGTGGACGTAGTTGTCGTAGAACCGGTCGGCCAGCCGCGTGCGCAGCGCCGTTTCGCGATCGGCGGGAATCAACGCCGTGCCCCGCGGATAGTGCTGGCTGAGATACTCGATGATGATGCTCGACTCGGGCACGGTCTCGTCACGATCGGCGTCGCGCAGCACCGGCATCTTGCCGACCGGCCAGAGCTTGCGAAATGCCGCCGCCGATTCAGGATCGGCGAAGTTCACGACCACCGGCGCGAACGGTGTGCCGGCCTCGTACAGCGCGATCAACACCTTCTGGCAGTAGGACGACAGCGGATGGAAATGCAGGGTGAGCGACATGCCGGTGGTTTATCCTCGTCTGTGAAATCTTGATCTTAGTCAGTGACCGTACCGGAGTGGTCGGGCAGTCTGCCGATGCGGCGAGAGGCCGGGGGACAGAGATGGGCATCACACGGCTTTTGGCAATCACCGCACTGGTCTGCGCGGTGGATTTGGGTGCAGCGCGAGCTCAGCAGGCCGGGCCGCCGCCTGCTGTCCTGGTGCAGGCTGCCGAGCTCAAGCCGCTGGCCGCGCGTTCGGAGTTCATCGGCCGTGCGGCCGCCGTCGACAAGGTCGATCTGCGCGCGCGCGTGAAAGGCTTCCTCGGACCGCGCAAGTTCAACGATGGTGACCCGGTCAAGGAAGGCCAGGTCCTGTTCACCATCGAGCCAGACACCTACCAGGCGACGGTCGACCAGAAGACCGCCACGCGCGATGCCGCCAAGGCGTCGCTGACCAACGCCGAAATCCAGTTCAAGCGCGCCGCCGAGCTGCTGCGCACCAACACCGGCACGCAGGCAACCTACGACCAGCGCCAGAGCGAGCAGCTCCAGGCCAAGGCCTCGCTCGAGGAGGCCGAGGCAGCGCTGCGCGACGCCCAGATCAACCTCTCCTACACCGAGATCAAGTCGCCGATCACCGGCCGGATCGGCAAGGCGGCGTTCTCGCCCGGCAACCTCGTCAGCCCCGATTCGGGCGTGCTCGCGACCGTCGTGACCGAGAGCCCGATCCGGGTGCAGTTCTCGGTGACGCAGCGCGAGCTCCTGGAGGCGCGCAAGCTGGGCGGCACCGGCGGCGACGGGCTGATCGTGCAGCTGCGGCTGGCCGACGACAGCCTCTATCCCGAGAAGGGCAAGCTCGACTTCCTCGACGTCGTGGTCGATCCCAAGACCGACGGCCAGATCGTGCGCGCGGTGTTCGATAACAAGAACAACACGCTGACCGACGGCCAGACGGTGCGCGTGGTGCTCGAGACCGAGAAGCCGCCGTCGGTGGTGGCGATCTCCGAAGCAGCGGTCGCGCTCGACCAGGGCGGCGCCTACGTCTTCGTGGTCAACGACAAGAACGTTGTCGAGCAGAAGCGTGTGAAGGTCGGCACGTCGCGCGACGGGCTGCTGGCCATCGAAGACGGGCTGAAGGCCGGCGACAAGGTCATCGTCCAGGGCCAGCAGCGGGTGCGCGCCGGCATGACCGTGGCGCCGAGCGATGCGCCGGCCGCCCCGTCGATGCCGAACCGGTAGGCCATCATGACCATCTCCTCGGTTTTCATCCGCCGGCCGCGGCTCGCCTTCGTCATCTCCGCGGTCATCACGATCGCCGGCCTCATTGCGCTGAGCGCACTGCCGGTGGCGCAATTCCCCGACATCGTGCCGCCCCAGGTCAAGGTCTCGACCTTCTATCCCGGCGCCTCCGCGCAGGCGGTCGAGGAGAGCGTGGCGCAGGTCATCGAGGCGCAGGTCAACGGCGTCGAGCGGATGATCTACATGAAGTCGATCTCGGGCGGTGACGGCAGCTACAGCCTGACCGTCAGCTTCGAGGTCGGCTCCGATCCCGACCTCAACACTGTCAATGTCACCAACCGCGTCAACCAGGCGCTGGCGACCCTGCCGCCCGAAGTGCAGCGCCAGGGCGTGACCACCAAGAAGCAGTCGTCGGCCCTGCTGCAGTGCATCGCCTTCTTCTCGCCCAAGGGCACGCGCGATGCGCTGTTCCTGTCGAACTTCGTCACCATCAACGTGCTCGACGACATCAAGCGCGTGCCGGGCGTGGGCGACGCCTCGCTGTTCGGCGCGCTCGACTACTCGATGCGCGTCTGGCTGAAGCTCGATCGCATGTCGAGCCTCGACATCACCGCAAACGACGTGGTGAAGGCCGTGCAGTCGCAGAACGTCCAGGCCGCGGTCGGCCTGGTCGGCGCCGCGCCCTTGATGGGGCCGGTCGACTTCCAGCTCAACATCAGCACCCAGGGCCGCCTGACCGACGTCAAGGAGTTCGAGAACATCGTCGTGCGCGCCCAGTCCGACGGCTCGCTGGTGCGCATCAAGGACATCGGCCGCGTCGAGCTCGGCGCCAAGACCAGCGACCAGGCAGCGCGCTACAACGGCAAGCCGTCGGCTGGCATCCAGATCTACCAGCTGCCCGGCGCCAATGCGCTGGCGACCGCGCAGGGTGTGCGCAAGCTGATGAAGGACCTGGAAGCGCGCCTGCCGGACGACGTCTCCTACGACATCCTCTACGACACCACGGTGTTCGTCCAAGCGACCATCGAGAGCGTCAAGCACACGCTGATCGAGGCCTTCATTCTGGTGGCGATCGTCGTCTTCGTCTTCCTCGGCAACTTCCGCGCCACGCTCATTCCCATCATCGCCGTGCCGGTGGCGCTGATCGGCACCTTCGCCGTCATGCTGGCGCTGGGCTTCTCGGCCAACACCATCTCGCTGCTGGCCCTGGTGCTGGCGATCGGCATCGTGGTCGACGACGCCATCGTGGTGGTCGAGGCGGTCGAGCACATCCTCGAGCACGAGCCCGAGCTCACGCCGGCCGAAGCAACCGAGAAGGCGATGACCCAGGTCACCGGGCCGATCATCGCCATCACCCTGGTGCTGCTGTCGGTGTTCGTGCCGACCGCTTTCATCCCCGGCATCACCGGCCAGCTCTACAAGCAGTTCGCCGTCGCGGTGTCGGTGTCGATGGTGATCTCGGCGATCAACGCGCTGTCGCTGACGCCGGCGCTGTGCTCGCTGATCCTGCGCCACAAGAAGAAGCCTACCGGCGTCATGGCTTGGCTGCAGGGCGGCATCGACAAGACGCGCGACGGCTACGTCAAGCTCGTGACGCCGATCACCCGCCGCGCCTTCATCGCCCTGATCCTGGTCGCGGGCTTCATCCTGGGCACCGCCGGCGTCGGCTCGCTGGTGCCGTCGGGCTTCCTGCCCGAGGAAGACCAGGGCGCCTTCATGGCCGAGCTGCAGCTGCCCGAGGCCGCCTCGACCAGCCGCACGCTCGACTCGCTGACCCAGGTCGAGGGCCTGATCCTCGGCCGGCCGTGGCTGCAAAGCATATTCACCGTGAGCGGCTTCAGCCTGCTCGACGGCCTCGCCCAATCCAACCGCGCACTGGTCGTGGTCGCGCTGAAGCCGTTCGCCGAGCGCAAGGACTCGAGCCTCTCGGTGTTCGCAGCCCTCGCCGAGCTCAACAAGGCGTTCCGGCAGATCCCGTCGGCCAACGTCTTCGCCTTCAACCTGCCGCCGATCATGGGGCTGGGCAATTCGTCGGGCTTCGAGTTCCAGATCCAGAGCCTGACGGGCGCGCCGCCCTCGGAGCTGGCGCAAGTCGCCCGCGCCCTGATGGTCGCGGCCGAGGGCGTGCCCGAGCTGACCGGCGTCTTCACCACCTATGGCGCCGCGACACCGCAGATCTACCTCAAGATCGACCGCGAGCGGGCGCAGACCCTGGGCATCCAGATCTCCGATATCTTCTCGGCGCTGCAAACATCGATGGGCGGCAACTACGCCAACGACTTCAACCTGTTCGGCCGCACCTGGCAGGTGAAGATCCAGGCCGACGCCGACGAGCGCAAGAAGGTCGACGACGTCTTCCGCGTCCGCCTGCGCACGTCCGCGGGCGATCTCGTGCCGCTGCAGGCGGTGGCCGACGTGCAGCTCATCACCGCGCCCGGTTCGGTGATCCGCTACAACAACCTGCGCTCGGTGACGATGCAGGGCGCGCCGGCGCCGGGCTTCTCGACCGGCCAGGCGATCGCCGCCATGGAGAAGCTGGCCAAGCAGACGCTGCCAACCGGCTACACCTACGCCTGGACCGGCACGGCGTACCAGGAGAAGGCCGCCTCGGGCCAGACCGGCTTCATCCTCGGCCTGGCGCTGGTGTTCGCCTATCTCTTCCTGGTCGGCCTTTACGAGAGCTCGACCATTCCGGTCGCCGCCCTCCTGTCGGTGACGGCGGGCCTGTTCGGCGCCGTGCTGGCATTGTTCATCTCCGAGCTCGACAACAACATCTTCGCCCAGATCGGCATCGTCGTGCTGATCGCACTCGCCGCCAAGAACGCCATCCTGATCGTCGAGTTCGCGATGGAGCAGCGCGCGCACGGCGAGGACATCGTCACCGCCGCGACCAACGCCGCCCAATTGCGATTCCGCGCGGTGATGATGACGTCCTTCGCCTTCATCCTCGGCCTGGTGCCATTGGTGATCGCGACCGGCGCCGGCGCCGCCACCCAGCGCGCCGTTGGCACCGCCGTGTTCGGCGGCATGCTGGCGGCCTCGTTCCTCGGCATCTTCGTGATCCCGGGCCTCTATGTGTCCTTCCAGTGGGCCCGCGAGAAGATCAAGGGCATCGGCAAGGGGAAGGCGCCGGCGACGCCCGCCGGCGACTAGGGCGGACTCCCTCCGCACGAATCTGCCGCACTGACAGCGACTGCCACGCCGCGTGGCAGTGCTTGGATGCAAGCAGGCCAGCGTTTCCTGCCGGTCCTGCCACTCTGCCCGCACCCCCTCTCCCCAGCATGCATTTTTGCCTCCGCAATATCCGCAGGCGCGCGTCATCGCGGTGAATTTCAAAAAGTCGTGGGTGCGTGCGGTCGTGCCGGTCACGAGGGCCACACTGCACGAGCGCGCTCCGAACACCTATTAAGGGCAATGGCCGCGATTATCGCCGAAGCAAATCGACCTCGATTCCCGATCCATTGCCCATAGTGAGACCTCGACGCGAGCCGTTATCCCCAGGCTTTTGGCACTGTCTTGCGCTGGGGGCGCGCCACTCCAGTGGCGCGTCATGATCTTGAGAACATGAGAAGACGCGCCACTGGGAGTAACGCGCCCCGGCGAAAGAGCTTTACGGCCGGTCGGTCGCTGCTTCGAGCCGTGCGCGCAGCGCGGCGTCGTGCA
>DASXQC010000116.1:0-1906 GCA_036493235.1 Reyranella sp. | reverse complement strand
GGCGGTCGGCATCCAGCGCTGCGCGCCGGAGCACGAGGGCCTGCGCTTCGACCAGAACCGGGTCGGGCTACACCACTTCTGTATGCGCGCCCGGACCCGCGAGGACGTCGACAAGGCGGCCGCCAAGGTGCGCGAGCTCGGCGGCCGCATCGATCGCGGCCCGCTCGAGGGCGACTGGGCGCCCGGCTACTACTTCTTCGTGTTCGAGGATCCCGACGGCATCCGGCTCGAGATCAACTACATTCCCGGCAAGGGCTTGCTGGCGGTCGATCCGCCGATCAGCCCGAGCGACGATCCGAACTGGAATCAGGACTCGGGGCCGCCGAGATTCTAGGTTAGCTAGGGCGTGCACAGGCGGGGCCCCGATCCGGTGCCCAACCTGGGCAAGGAGGCGACCATGACGATCAAACTCGTTGTGTTGGCTCTGGTGTGTCTCACGACCGGCACGGCGATGGCTCAGGAGCCCAAGGTCACGCCGCTCATGTCGAAAGATCTTGCCGACTATCCCGGCAAGGAAGCTCTGATGATAACGGTGGAACATGTGCCCGGCGGATCGAGCTCCATCCACCGACACAACGCGCATGCGTTTGTCTACGTCCTGGAAGGCTCCGTCGTGATGCAGTTGAAGAATGGGGAACAGGTGACGCTGACACCGGGACAGACCTTCTATGAAGGCCCCGACGATGTTCATCTCGTCGACCGGAACGCGAGCACGACCAAGCCGGCGAAATTCCTGGTGTTATTGATCAAGAACAAGGGTGCTCCGGCGGTTGTGCCGGTACAGTGACAGTTGGGTAATGAACTCGGACTAGAGTCGTTCGCACAACGCCATGTTTCCGGGAGACGATCTATGACCGACTACTACGATCTCGGTGCCTATTCACGGCGCATCACGACCAAGTCACCCGAGGCGCAGGTCTGGTTCGACCGCGGTCTGAACTGGATGCTCGGCTTCAACCATGCCGAAGCTATCAAGTGTTTCGGCGAGGCGCTGAAGCACGATCCCGACTGCGCCATGGCGCATTGGGGCGTCTCCTACGCCGCCGGCCCCAACTACAATCTGCCGTGGCACCTCTACGACCCGCAGGGCAAGGCAATGGCGTTGGGGATGGCCTATGACGCCATGCAGGCGGCGCTGGAGGTGGCCAGCCGGGCCACGCCGGTCGAGCAGGCGCTGATCAAGGCGCTGCCGGCGCGCTATCCGCAGCGCACGCCGATCGAGGACCAGAAACCGTGGGACAAGGCCTTCACGGTTGAGATGCGCAAGCTACACGCGGCGTTCCCGGGCGACCTCGAGGTCGCCTGCTGCCTCGCCGAGGCGATCATGGACGAGACGCCGTGGCAGATGTGGGATCTCGCGACCGGCGGCGTCGCCAAGGATGCCGGCACCAAGGAGGCGGTCGGCCTGCTCGAGGGCCTGTTCGCCGCCCATCCGGCAACGTGGGACCATCCCGGCCTGCTGCACCTCTATGTGCATCTGATGGAGATGTCGCCGTTCCCGCAGCGCGCGTTGCGCCACGGCGACCGGCTGCGCGACCTGGTGCCCGATTCGGGTCACCTGATCCACATGCCGACGCATATCGATGTGCTGTGCGGCAACTATCGCGACGTCGTCGTCTACAACCAGAAGGCCGTCGCGGTCGACCGCAAATACCTGGCGCGCGACGGCATGGGCGGCATCTACACGATGTACCGCAGCCACGACCATCACTTCGTGATCTACGGCGCGATGTTCCTCGGCCAGTACGAGCCGGCGATCGCCGCCGCGCAGGAGCTGATCGACACCACGCCGGAGGCGCTGCTGCGCGTGCCGTCGCCGCCGATGGCCGACTTCCTGGAGAGCTACCTGGCGGTGAAGCAGCACGTGCTGGTGCGCTTCGGCAAGTGGCGCGAGATCATCGCCCAG
>DASXQC010000115.1:0-3228 GCA_036493235.1 Reyranella sp. | reverse complement strand
GAGCGAGATCCAGACGAACACCAGGATCGCTGCGGTGCCTTCGGCCAGCAGGTTCACGAACCGGCTGCGCTCGATATCGGTCCACTGGCGCACGGCGAAAGCGATGATTGCCGGCAGCGCGTAGGCCAACAGCAGGCCGTTGACGATCGGCAGGGCGCCGACATCGGTCGATTCGAAGACCGGGTTGGCGGCCAGCACCTGGAAGAGCAGCACCGTCACGACCGCCAATGCGCCGCTCAGCCGCCACGCCCACAGCGCGACCGGATCGTGGCGAAGCCGCGCGATCCAGAGCGCTGCGAGAGCGAACGTGCCCCATACCGCGACATGGACCGAGCGTTCGAAGAACGCCGCTTCGTGCGCCTCGATATCGTCGGGTCCGAACAGGATGCGGACCTCCAGGGTCAGCATCACGAAGAGCAATAACGCGGCGCCGGCCTGGACGGCTCGGCGCAGGCGGTCGTCGGCGATGAATCGTGTCGCGACGGCGAGGGCGACGATCGAGACGGCATAGCCCCAGAAGATCCGCGTGTAGTGCAGTACCTCGGGATTGAGCACGAAGCGCACCAGCACTGCCGCGAGCAGCGGCCAGCAGAGCTGGCGCATCGCGACCAGGGAGAGCCGGTCGGCGATGTACGCGACGGCGGCAAGCTCGATCGCGTAGGCGACGGTGATCCATTCGCGGCTGAGCTCGAGCGGGATCGCCGCGGCGATGAAGAACGCCACGCCGGCGGCCAGGAAGCCCAGTGCTTCGGTGGCGCCGGTCATGCGCTCGCGCCAGTGCGCCAGCCGCTCGGCGCCGACCAGGAATGGCACGGCCAGCCCGATGCTGATCAGGCCCCATGGCGTGCCTTCGCTGACGAAGCGCAGAGCCCACCAGCAGAACAGGAAGTGCGTGAGCGCCGCCGTCACCGACAGCGCCGCCCAGAAGCCGGGGCGCGCCGCGTTCCACATCAACGCGAAGGCGCCTACGGCGTAGAGCGTGCCGAAGGCGACGGTTTGCAAGCCCAGCCCGGGACGCAGGGCGTCGAGCCACCACAGTCCCAGCGTCGCCAAGGATAGCACCGGCGCCAGCACGGCGACGTACTGGAAGCGCGGCGTCCAGCGGCCGAGGGCGTAGAGGCCGATGCCGTGCACGCCCAGTGCTACCCAGCCGGCGGTCTGCCGGCCCTCGTCGAACAGGATCAGTGTTGTCAGCAGGACGCCGGTGGAGGCGAGTGCCGTCCAGACGAGAGCGACGACGTCAGTTGGTGGGTTCTCGCTTTCGCCGAGCCGACGCCATGTTGTCCAGACGAACAGGCCAGCCACACCGACCAGGAACAGCGCGACCCAGGGCAGGCCGCTCACATCGGCAAACATCCATGCGACGGTCCAGGCGGCGCTGCCGGCCAGCACGCCCCAGCCCATCATCCACCAACCGCGCTGGCGGATGACAGCCATCGTGCCGGCGGCGATCGCGAACAGGTAGCCGAACAGCACCGGTGTGTTGGGCGTCTCGGCGCCGATGATCGCCGGGCTGGCGAAGCCGCCGATGAAGGCGAGGCCAGCAACGAACGGTCCGTGCCGCAGCGACAGGCCGATCGCGAAGGCCGTCAGCACGCCCGCGGAAACGCCGGCCATGGTCTGGGAGACCATGCCGTAGAGCGCGACCGCGGCGAACAGCGCGCCGTAGAGCGCGGCGATACCGGCCGCGGCCATCGCCTGTGCCACCCAATCGTCGCGCGACCTCACCGCTTCGGCGCCGCCGATCAAAACGAAGCCGAACAATGCGGCGAGGATCACCCGCACTTCGGGCGACAGGTAGCCTTCCTCGATCGAGTAGCGGACCAGGAAGACCGCCGCGAGTGCGAGCGTGATCGCACCGACCCAGATGAAGGCGCGGGCGCCCAGCTTCTGTTCCCAGCCGATAGCAGGCTGCGGCGCTGGCGGCGTGGGCGCTGGTTCGAATACGGGGACTGGCGGTGCCGGTACCGCGTCCTCGAAGGGCGGTGCCAGAGCGTCAGGGGGAGTGGGGGCCGGCAGTGCTTCAGGCTCGGATGCGGGCGCGACCTCGGGCGCGGGAGCCGCCGCGGGTGCTATGCCCGCGGCCAACTCGACCTGGCGGCGGAGGCTGGTGACCTCCAGCGCCAGCCGGGCATTCTGCTCGCGAAGGCCCGACGTCCTGACGAGAGCGACGATGGCGGCGATCGGCGTCCCGATCGCCCAAGCGACCGCGAAGAAGCCGAGAAGGATCAGGCCGCCGTCGTCCACCGCTGCCCCCGCTGCGGTGCCTCTCCGCCGCTACTCCGCCGCAACCCGCTGAGCGGAGTGGGCGAAGTCGGCGCGGCGGTCCTTGGCGACCTGACCGCGCTTCACGACGAGACGGTGGTTCTCCTTGCGCGCGGCGCGCTTGATGTCGGTGAGCGGGTCGCCGTCGCACAGCACGAAGTCGGCCGAGTTGCCTTGCTTGATTCGGCCCTCGTCGATGCGCATCAGGTCGGCTGCGCTGGCGGTCGAGAAGAACAGCGAATCGCGGGTCGAGATGCCGATCTCGCACATGAACTCGAGCTCCTTGGCGTTCTCGCCGTGCCGGTTGTGCGGCGTGCCGGCGTCGGTGCCCATCGCGATCTTGCCGCCGGCCTTGTAGTACATCTTGATCGAGGCGATGTGGCGGTCGAACACGCGGCGCGCCTTCTCGATCACGTAGTCGGGGATCGAGCGGTCGCCGTCGTCATAGCCCTTCAGGATGTTCTTCACGGCAGCGAGCGTCGGCACCAGCCACACGCCGCGCTCCTTCATCTCCCGGATGCACTCGTCGGTCATGAAGATGCCGTGCTCGATCGAATCGATGCCGCCGCGGACGGCGTTCAGGATGCCGAGCGCGCCTTGGGCGTGGCTGGCGCAGCACTTGCCGAAGCGGTGGCCCTCGGTGATGCCGGCCTTCATCTCCTCGGCCGAGTAGTGCGCATCCTCGGGGTTGACGCCCGGCGTCATCACGCCGCCGGTCGCCATGATCTTGATCAGGTCGGAGCCGGCATGGACCTGCTCGCGCACGGCCTTCACCACCTCGTCGACGCCGTCGGCGATACGGCCTGTGCGGTTGCCGTGGCCGCCGGTCATGCAGATCATGCGGCCGGCGCAGCGCATGGTCGGTCCGAGGAAGCGGCCCTGGTTGTAGGCATCGCGGACCGCGAACTCGATATAGTCCTTGCCGCCGCAGTCGCGCACGGCGGTGACGCCGCCTTCGAGCGT